>CBDUZK010000006.1:0-27161 GCA_965371675.1 uncultured bacterium
CGCTGGTCATGGCCCGGCACCGCCATGATCATGCCGGTGCCGTAGGAGGCGAGCACGAAGTCGGCGATGTAGATGGGGACCTTGTCGCCGTTGACCGGGTTGACCGCGTACCTGCCGGTGAAGAAGCCTTCCTTCTCCATCCCGGAGGCGACCCGGTCGATTTCGGATTTCAGGAGGACCCGGCGGATGAACTCTTTTCCTTCCGCCTCCCGGTCGGTGCCGTGGAGCAGTTCCCCGGCCATCGGCGCGTCGGGCGCGAGCGCCATGAAGGTGACGCCCCAGAGCGTGTCGGGCCGGGTGGTGAAGATCGGGATCACTCTCGGCTTGGGACACGATCCCGGTTCCCCGGAGGGAAGCGGGTCATGTCCCTGCGCCGCTTCGAGCGTGAAGTCGACTTCGACGCCTTCGGACCGGCCAATCCAGTTGCGCTGCATGATGCGGACGCTGTCCGGCCAGCCTTCGAGCCGGTCGATCTCGGTCAGCAGTTCCTCGGCGTACCCGGTGATGCGGAAGAACCACTGGGTCATCTTGCGCTTCTCGATGACCGCGTTGCACGAGCCGCGGTAGCAATGGCCGTCGATGACCTGCTCGTTGGCGAGCACGGTCCGGCATTTCGGGCACCAGTTGAGCAGCGCTTCCTTGCGATAGGCGAGGCCGCGTTTGTAGAACTGGAGGAAGAACCACTGGTCCCAGCGGTAGTACTCGGGCAGGCAGGTGGCGATCTCCCGGTCCCAGTCGTAGGCGATGCCCATCAGGTTCAGGTTGCGCTTGCAGAGGTCGATTGAGTCGAAGGTCCACTTCGCCGGGTGCGAGCCGTGCTCGATGGCGGCGTTCTCGGCGGGCAGCCCGAACGCGTCCCAGCCGAACGGGTGGAGCACATCGTAGCCCTGCATTTTGCGGTAGCGGCCGATGACGTCGCCGATGGTGTAATTGCGGGCATGGCCCATGTGCATGTCGCCGGACGGGTAGATGAACATTTCGAGCACGTAGTACTTCTTCTTCGGGTGGGGGTCGGTCCTGAACGTGCCGTGTTTGTCCCAGTAGTCCTGCCAGCGTTGCTCGATTTCCCGGGCCGGGTACGCGGGTCGAGTCGGGCCGCGGTGGGCGGTGGTTTCTGTGTCAGCCATTGTTCTTCTTTCGGGGCGGAACCATGCACAGGCTGTGTGCCCGGCCGTCGGTGTAGACATCGCAGTAGTCGGCGTTGCCGGGGCACGCGATGCAGAGTGTAAAGGCTTCGAGCCGGGCCCATGGTTCGGGCTCCCCGGTCACGAACCCACGGTTGATGCGATAGAGCTGCTGCAGGCAGCGGTTGAGTTCGCCGGTCGCGGGCCAGTGTTTCTCGGTGTAACGCACCTTCCAGTGGAGGTTCGGCGGCAGGGCTCCGGCCCGGACCGCGACATGGTCGACGAACGCGTGGGTGAGCCAGGAGACGATACGCGGCAATTCGTCCCGGCCCGCGCCCCAGGTCTGGAGTCGGCGCAGGACGTCGAGCGCACCGGGGACGTCACGGCGCATGACCCGGTCGACGTATTCGCGCAGGGTGAAGGCGCGGGAAGCCGAAGCGAATTCGCGTACCTTGTCCGCAGTGAGGATATCGCCGGACTCGAAACAGGTAACGAGCTTTTCGACTTCGGTCCGGAGCATGGCGACGTCTTCTCCGACCGTGGCGAGCAACAGGCGTGCGGCGTCGTCTTCGATGCGCAGCCCGCGCTTGCTGATTGAGCGACGGATGAAAACGAGCAGGTCGTCCGCACCCGGTTGCTTGACCTCGACCAGGCAGTCCTTCAACCGGTACTTCGTGATGAGGGTGCCCAGTTCCTTCTTGGCGACGCCGGTGACGACCATGCAGGCGTTGTCCGGGGTCGAGGCCATCCCGGCGAGCAGGGTCTCGACGCCCGGGCGACCGATGGTGCGGGCGAATACCGGGCCTTTGCTGCCGATCCGCGTGATGTTCTTGATTACCACCATCCGGCGCGGCGAGCCGACCGGCGGCTGCCGGACGTGCTGGACGACGATTGTCGGGTCGATGTCGTCGTCCGCGTACAGGGATTCGAAGTCGAACGGCTCGAACGCCGGGTCGACGCACTTGTCTTTGAGCCGGCGGATCAGATCATCGATTGCCGACGTGTTGTCGCCAATCAGCAGGTAGGCGGAGCGAATCCGCCCCTGCTCGATTGCGGCCCGCACGGCCCGGCCGGGTGTTTCTTTGTGTCTCATCGGTAGTCTGCCTGTTGCCGAGTATGTTAGCCGTGACTTCCGGCCAGTCAATCGGATGCGTTCACCCGGGGATCGACTTCAACACCAGGGACACGAAGAGAGAAACCACAGATGAACACGGATGAACACAGATGAGGGTAGAGGAATGAAGATAGAGGAGTGAGGAACCGGGGGACAGGAACGAAAACCGGGTTTCCGATTCCGGCGGTGATTCTTCACCGAATCTTGACTTGACCCGGGCCGGAGTCGTGAATAGCCTAGGTCTGAGTCCGCCCGGCGGATGAATACTATGGCGAAACTGATTGCAGTCCTGGACGACGAGCCCGACATCCTGGAACTTGTATCCTTGCATCTGCGCAAGGCCGGGTTCCGGGTCGAGGGGTTTGTCGATGCGACCGGTTTCTATACCGCTCTCGGCCGTGAGGTCCCGGACCTGGTCGTGCTGGACCTGATGCTGCCGGATGCGGACGGGCTCGATATCTGCCGGTATCTGCGCCGGGAGACCCGGACCGCCGCGGTTCCGATTATCATGTTGACCGCCCGGGTCGAGGAGACCGACCGGGTGCTGGGCCTGGAATCCGGGGCCGACGACTATGTGGTCAAGCCGTTCAGCCCGCGCGAGCTGGTGGCCCGGGTGCGTGCGGTTCTGCGGAGGCTGGACGCGGTGCGCCGGGGAGAAGGGGTGGTCACGGTCGGCGACCTGTCGCTGGATCCGCAGGGGTTCCGGGTCACGGTCCGCGGTGAACCGGTGGACCTGACCGCGACCGAGTTCCGCATCCTTGAGATACTGGTCCGGGGGCCGCACCGGGTGTTCACCCGGGACCAGTTGATCGAGGGCGTGTGGGGATACGACAAGCCGGTGATCGACCGGACGATCGATACCCATGTCCGAAACCTGCGCGAGAAGCTGGGTTCCGAAGGGGAGCAGATTCGGACTGTGCGCGGGGTCGGGTACAAGTACGCCGGCTAGCCGGGTCGAGCCGGTCTTCTTCACAGAAAACACACATTCGCTTCATACAAGCCTGATGCTGATGTCGATACTTGGCATCACGTATGGCTGAAGGCAAAGAGCAGAGTGCCGGTCCGCGGCGCAAAGGAGGACCGATGAAGCGATACCTCATAGTGGCAGTTGTTGCCGTCCTGGCGACGACCAGCGTGTTTGCCATTGCTCCGGGCGAGACCGAACTGGAGCACAATGGCTGGTTCCGGTACACGAACAAGTCGGCATCGTTCGGGGTCACGGACCCGGACGTGAGCGCGTTTTCGCTGGCGCGCGGGTACGTGCGGCTGAAGCACAAGTGGGCCCCGAAGTTCGAGACCAAGTTCACCGTGGACATCCATTCGTCGGAGAAGTACGCGGACGGCGCGACGGTCCGGCTCAAGGAGGCGTATCTCAGTTTCGCGCTCCCGGTCAAGGACGTGAAGTTCACCGCCGGGCTGCAGAAGCACTACTGGAGCAACATCTACAGTTGGGCGTACGTCAACCCGTTCAAGGCCCTGGCCGATGCCCAGAAGCTGGTCGCGAGCGCGGATTACGGCCTGACCTTGAATGGATACCTGCCCGCGGGGCTCGGCGAGTGCCAGGTCGGAGTGTACAACGGTGAAGGGTACAAGAAGACCGGCGCCGGGGTTGACATATCGCCCGCGTTCGTCGGTAACGTGCGGGTGGCTCCGTTTGCCGGGGTCAAGGCCGGGGTCTCGGCCCGGTACAATGCGGAGAAGGTTCATTCCGACACCGAGTCGGACAAGGGCGTGCTCGGTATCGCGCCGATGGTGAAGCTGGCGCTCGGCCCGGTCACGGTGGAAGGCGAGTACCTTATCTGGAACTTCGACAACGAGGAGACGGATACGACCGGCACGGTTACGACGACCGCGGTAGCCCAGAACGGGTTCTCGGTCGTGCCGGTGCTTACGCTGGCAAGGCGGCGCTGGGAAGTCCACGGCCGGTTCGACATGTGGAATTACTCGCTTGGTGGCGCGAGCGTTGACAGTAAGAGCCTGATGCGGTACGGCGCGGGCGTCAACTACCATTTCCATCGCCGGGGCAAGGGCAAGCCGGGTGTGGCCATGCAGGTGGCCTGGCTGCGGACTCAGAAGCAGGACAGTTCGGACCCAAAGGATGAGATTGTGGCCCAGTTCCGGTTTGAGTGGAAGACCGTGATTCCGCGGGTGGGAGGATGAGACAGAAGAGACAAAGGGATGAATGCAAATTGCAGGATGCAAAGTGCGGAGAGGACAGAGTGCAAAATGCAAGGTGCAAGGTGCAAATTGCAGATTGCGGAGTGTTGAGAGGAGATAGGATATGAAGAGATTGATTGCAGTGGCGGTTGCAGCCTTCACTCTCGCCGCGTTCGGTGGTGAAGTGGTGGTCAAGGGTTCGGACACGTTGCTGAACCTGGTGCAGCGGATGGCCGAGGAGTTCGGTGAGGTACAGGGTGACATCACGGTGTCGGTGACCGGCGGTGGCTCGGGTGTGGGCATCAATGCCCTGCTCAACGGCGAGATCGACATCGCAGATGCGTCCCGGCTGATCAAGTCCAAGGAGACGTACAGCGCCCGGGAGAGCGGGGTCAACCCGGTCCAGATCGTGATTGCGATTGACGGGTTGTCGGTAATCGTGAGTGAGTCGAACAGCGTATCTCAACTTACAGTCGAGCAGATCGGCGCCATCTACCGGGGCGAGATCAAAAAGTGGAGCGACGTCGGCGGACCGGACAAACCGATTACCCTGTACGGACGCCAGCCGAGTTCCGGGACGTTCGTGTTCTTCCGGGACGAAGTGGTGAAAGGCGAGTACGCGACCGTGATGCGGCAGATGAACGGCAATTCCCAGATTGTCGAGGCTCTGAAGTCGGACGTGACCGGCATCGGGTACGTCGGGGTCGGGTATCTGCGCGATGCGGTCGAGGTCCAGGCGGTTGCGGTCCGGGGTGAGGGCGGGACCGAGTACGTGTCGCCGCTGGACGGGGAGAAAGTCAGAGCGGGATTGTACCCGCTTACCCGGCCTTTGAACCAGTACACCAACGGCAACCCGAAGGGCGAAGCCCGGACGTTCATCGAGTTTGAGTTGAGTCCGGCCGGACAGAAAGTGGTCGAGGAAGAAGGTTTCTTCCCGGTCACGGACGAGTACCAGGCGGCAAACGAGGCCGCGCTTCAGTAGCATGCAGATGTTGATACCGGGCAGGGCCGGCGTGTCCTGCCCGGGCTTCCCGGAGGCTTGACCCTGCGATGAACCGGCGGCGGCTCAGCGACAAGGCGGCCAAGGTGGTGTTTCTCGCGGCAACCCTGCTCGGGACCGGGGTGTTGTTCGGGATACTCGCGTTCCTGCTGATCTACGGGCTCCGGGCGTTCCGCGACCTGCCGGTGTTCGAGTTCCTGGCCGGATTGAAGTGGAACCCGGATGCGTACGGCGAGCCTTCTTTCGGCCTGGTGCCCCTGTTGCTGGGCAGTTTCCTGACTACGGTCCTGGCCCTGGCGGTCGCGGTTCCGTTCGGGATTGCGAGCGCGGTGTTTATCTCCGAGAAGCTGAGAGGAGCGGTGCGGATAACGGTCAAGACCATGGTTGAACTGTTCGCCGGGTTCCCGTCCGTGGTGATCGGGTTCTTCGGGCTGGTGGTGCTGGCGCCGTTGATATCCAGGGTGTTCGGGGTTCCATCCGGACTGACCTTGCTCAACGCGAGCATCCTGCTCGCGTTCATGGCTCTGCCGACGATCATCTCGGTTGCGGACGACGCGTTGCGGGTCGTACCCCAGTCCTACCGGGAAGCCGCGTACGCGCTCGGAGCGACGAAATGGACGACCGCAATCCGGGTCGTGCTGCCCGCGGCGAAGTCCGGAATCCTGGCCGGGGTGATGCTCGGGTTCGGCCGGGCTATCGGTGAAACGATGGCGGTCCTGATGGTTGCCGGAAACGCGCCGGTGATTGCGAAGTCGCTGTTCGACCCGATCCGGACCGTCACTTCGACGATCGCGGTCGAACTCGGGGAAACGCCGTTCCACTCAACCCACTTCTACACGCTGTTCGCGCTCGGGCTGGTGCTGTTCGTGGTCGCGCTCGGGACAAACCTGATCGCCGAGGCCCTGGTCCGGCGTGAGAAGCGGAGCTTCATGTTGTGAGTCCCACCGGTGTGAGGAAGTCGTTCCGGTCGGTCAGCGGCAACATCGGGTTCACGCTGACCGCGATACCGCTGTTCATCTTCCTGGCGTTCATCGGGTTCATGTTCGTCTACCTGCTCAAGAACGGCGCCGGGGTGCTGAGCTGGGAGTTCCTGACCAGCCCGCCGACGAAAGGGATGACCGAGGGCGGGATCTGGCCGTGCATTGTCGGGACCGCGCTGGTGACGTTCGTGTCGGTGGTGCTCTCGGTCCCGGTGGGAATCTGCTCGGGGATTTACCTGTCCGAGTACGCGCCGGACAACATCATCATCAGGGCGATCCGCAGTTCGATCCGGAGCCTGGCCGGGATTCCGTCAATCGTCTACGGCCTGTTCGGCGTGGCGCTGTTCGTCAACGCGTTCGGGTTCGGGATGTCAATCCTGGCGTCCGGCATGACGCTCGGGCTGATGAACCTGCCCTGGGTCATCGCGACGTCGGAAGAGGCGATCACCGCGATACCGTCGTCGTTCCGGGAAGGAGCCCTGGCCCTGGGTTCGACCAAGTGGGAGGCAATCCGACGCAACGTGCTGCCGCATGCCCTGCCCGGGATTCTGACCGGGGTCCTGCTCGCGGTGGCGCGGACCATGGGTGAGACCGCGCCGATCCTGTTCACCGGGGTGACGTATTACACGAAGCAGTTGCCGACGTCGCTGATGAGCAAGTTCATGGCCCTGCCGTATCACCTGTTCACGCTTGCGACCCAGCATGACCAGATTGCGAAGGTGCGGCCGATTGCGTTCGGGACCGCAATCGTGCTGCTGGCATTTGTGCTCGCGTTCGACGCGCTGGCGTTTACTGTCAGGATGAGAATCGCGAAGACCAACACCTGGCAGGTGTAAGGGGTAGGATGACATCTGATATCGAGATTTCAATCAGGAACCTGGACCTACACTTCGGCCCCAAGCAGGTGCTCAAGGACGTAAGCTTCGACATTCCGGCCCGGGCCGTGACCGCGATCATGGGTCCGTCCGGGTGCGGCAAATCGACGCTGCTGCGCTGCGTCAACCGGATGAACGACCTGATATCGACCTGCCGGATTGCCGGGCAGATTCTCATCAATGGTGTTGACGTCTACTCGGAGCACACCGACGTCATTGACCTGCGCAAGCGGGTCGGGATGGTGTTCCAGAAGCCGAACCCGTTCCCGAAGTCGATTTTCGAGAACGTCGCGTTCGGACTGCGGATTCACCGGATGGGAGACCGGAATGAAATCCGGGCAAGGGTCGAGCAGTCGCTGTGCCGGGCGAACCTGTGGGAAGAGGTTCGGGACCGGTTGAATGACAGCGCGTTCAGCCTGTCGGGCGGGCAGCAGCAGCGGTTGTGCCTTGCCCGGGCGATTGCGGTGGGTCCGGAGATCATCCTGCTCGACGAACCCGCGTCCGCGCTCGACCCGCACTCAACCGCCCGGCTCGAAGAGCTGATTGTGGAACTCAAGAGCGAATACACGGTTGTCATTGTCACCCATAACATGCAGCAGGCGGCCCGGGTGTCGGACCGCTGCGCGTTCATCATGCTTGGTGAGCTGGCGGAGTGGGGAAAGACCGACCAGGTGTTCACCCGGCCGAAGGACAAGCGGACCGAGGACTTCCTGACCGGGAAGTTCGGATAGCGCCATGCTGCGTGATCGGCCGGGGTGATGATGACGGAGAACTTGAACAGTACGGAAAAGGATGCGATAATGCCGGTGATAAGCGACACGGCATGCGAAAGGAGCAGCCGGTGACAGTACTCGAAGGGAAACTGACAGAGCTGAAAGAGCAGTTGTTTGCAATGGCCGGCACGGTGGAAGGGATGGTCAGCGCCAGCACCAGGGCTCTGTTGGACCGGGATGCCGCGGTCGCCGGACAGGTTATCGAAATCGAAGAAGAACGCGTCAACCAGTGGGAAATCCGAATCGAGGATGCCGCCATCAGCCTGATTGCGCTGCACCAGCCCGAGGCGTCGAACCTGCGTACGATCATGATGATTGTCAAAATGAACAACGACCTGGAGCGGATCGGGGACCACGCGGTCAACATAGCCCAGGCCGCGTTGTTCCTGATGGAACGGCCCCAGGTCAAACCGCTGATCGACCTGCCGCGCATGTCCGAACTCACGGTAGCGATGCTGAAAGACAGCCTTGATTCCTTCATCAAGGGCGACGTCGCCCTGGCCCGCGACGTGTGTGAACGGGATTCGGTGGTCGATTCGCTCAAAGACCAGGTCAATCGGGAGCTGGTGACCTACATGGCCAGTGATGCCGGTACTATCGACCGGGCGTTGAAGCTGATGATGATTTCTCTAAACCTGGAGCGGATTGCCGACCTTGCGACCAACATCGCCGAGGACGCAATCTACACAGCCAGAGGTCAGGTGATAAAGCACCACTCCGAGGAACAGGCAGGATGACGGAGACCGAGGGGTCAAGGGTTCAGAACTCAAACCCTGAGACTCCAAGTTATCCTACTCGAACTGTGATGCAATGAAACACTCGGTTTTCTGGAAGGTGTTCGGCGGCTACATGCTGGTCATATTCGTGGTCGCTTCCGCGATGCTGGTCATTTCGCTGGGCACCGTGCGTACCTCTCACATCAACACGTTGCGTTCCAGCCTTGAGAACCAGGCGGTGGTCCTCGACGAACTGGTTCGACCCCGGCTTGTCGCCGGGGAACTCGACGACGTGGCCCGGCGGGTGCAGGAAATCGGGGAGCGTACCGGGACCCGGATTACGATCATCGACACGGCCGGGGTCGTGATTGCGGATTCGGAAGAAGATCCTGCGGCGATGGAGAATCACAGCGCTCGGCCCGAGGTCATCGAAGCCTGCAGGGGTGGGGTCGGGAGTGCGGTGCGTTTCAGCCGGACCGTGCAGCAGGAGATGCTGTACGTTGCGATTCCGGTCGTGCACGAGGGGGAAATCGTCGCCGTGATGCGGGTCAGCCTGTTCCTGAGCCACGTGAACGCGCTGCTTGCCGGGCTGGGCCGGGGCATCATCCTGGTTGAGGTCGGGGTGGTCGTGCTGTCGCTGCTGCTGGCGCTGGTTTTCGCCCGGGGGTTCTCCCGGCCGGTCGCCGAACTGGCCGATGCCGCGCGTCGGATCGGGGCCGGGGATTTCGACGTCAGGGTTTCGCTGAAGGAGCGGGACGAATTCGGAGACCTGGCCGACAGCTTCAACGACATGGCGTCCAGGATCAAGCAACTGGTTGCGGACCGGTCGCAACAGCAGGAAGCCCTGGACACGATTGTCAATTCAATCCAGGCCGGCCTGGTGGTGCTCAACGAGAACGGCCGGATCAAACTGTGCAACAGAAGCATGGTCGAACTCGTCGGCGCCGGAGAGCTTGAAGGCAGGTATCACTGGGAGGTCGGCCGGGACTTCAAGCTGGGTGACTTCGTAAGGAATGTCGGAGCGGAGTCGCCGACGTGGTCAGCCGAAGTGGAAGCCGGTGGGCGGCACTTCATCTGCAGTGCCGGGTTCATCGAATCCTCCAACGAAACCGTGATCATCCTGCACGACATCACCGAGATCAAACGGTTGGCCCAGATGAAGAAGGACCTGGTGGTGAACGTCTCCCATGAACTCCGGACCCCGTTGACCGCGATCAAGGGGTTCGTTGAGACGATGGAAGAGACAGAATCCGAAGAGAACCGGCGCTACCTCAAGATCGTCGGCCGCCATACCGAGCGACTGATCAGCATTGTAGGAGACCTGCTTGTTCTGTCCGAGCTCGAGGAGAAAGGCCTGGATCCCGAGCTGAAGCCGGTTGACATTCGCGGGCTGATTGAAAACGTGGTCCGGACGTTCGGGAAACGGTTCCAGGACAAAGGGTTGGACCTGGAACTGGACGTTGCTGCTGCCCAGGCCCCGGGCAAGGTCCGGGCGGATCCGTTCAAGCTGGACCAGGTGTTTGTCAATCTGATTGAGAACGCCCTGAGATACACGGACCAGGGTGGGGTTCGGGTCTCGGTCGGCAGACAGGATGACCGGGTCAAGGTGGTGGTGGCAGACACCGGGGTCGGCATCGCGGCGGAACACCTGCCGCGGATCTTCGAGCGGTTCTACGTCGCGGACAGGGCGCGGTCGCGCAGGCTCGGCGGGACCGGGCTCGGGTTGTCGATTGTCAAGCACATCGTGCTGCTGCACGGCGGAACGGTCGAGGTCAAGAGCGACCCCGGAGTCGGCACCAGGTTCACGGTCTTCCTGCCCGGCGTCACGGCCTGAGGAAGACGGACCGGAAAGGGTTCGAGGGGCCAAGGGTTCAAGGGTACGAGGGGAGGGCAGAAGCCAAGAGGCAAATATCAAAAGGCAAAAGGCAAAGTGCGGAATGGCAGGAGCGAAATCCGGGACTGCGTTTTGCGCTACTGCTTCGGGTTCAGCCGGAAGTCGACGGTGATAGTCCAGCCTTTGACGATTCGCACCGGGATGATGCGGGTTTCGTACCCCGGGGCCCCGGCGTGCAGGTCGCGTTCGCCGGCCGGTACGCGAGCCATGGTGAAGCGGCCGAGCGAGTCGGTCCGGGTCGCCCGGACGCCACCGGTCGCGGTGACTTCCGCTGCCGCGAGCGGTCGCCCGGTGCGGGCGTCGGAAACTGTGCCTTCGACCCGGCCTTCGTTGGTGGTGTCGCGCAGGGTGAAATTGATTTCGGTGGTGTCGCCGCCCCGGGCCAGCAGGTCGGCCGAGGCGGTAACCCGGCCGTCGGATTGGGCCTGCAGGGTCTGGAGCCCGGGTGGGAACCCGTTGATAAGATACGTGCCGTCGGCCCCGGTTTCGTCCCGGACCTTGGTTCCGGGCAGGAAGACCAGCGCGCGGTAGAGCCCGCCGAGGTTGCCGGCATCGACCACGCGGCCCCGGACCACGCGGGGCAGGTCCGGGTAGAGCAGCACGTCGAGCCGAGCGAGGTCCGGAGTCTCGAACGACGACGCCAGCCGGGCGTGCGCCGTGATGTACCCGGGCCGGTTGACGGTGACGTGGCCGCCGACCCGCGCGTCGGTTGGCGGCGTGTGGCCGAGCGAATCGGCGGCGGACATCATGCCGCCGCGGTCGACCGTGACCAGGGCGCCGGGCACCGGGGAGCCGGATTCGCCGTCAGTGACCCGGGCGATGAACTTCACCGGCGGGCCGGTGCAGGCGAAGGTCAGGACCAGGAGTGCGGGCAGGAACAGGTTGCGGAGGGAACCGGGGCAGCGGGTCAGAAGACCGTTACCTTGTGCTGGGCGACCGAACCCGGGGCGAAGATGCCGAGGACGTAGCTGCCCTGCTTCACGCGCCGGCCGTCCTGGCCCAGTCCGTCCCATTCGACCGTGTGGTACCCGGCCGACTGTCTGGCTTCGGATATCCGGCATACCGGCCGGCCGAGCATATCGTATACCTCGGCGCGGACGATTCCGGGCTGCCGCAGCAGGTACTCGACCCGGAGCCCGTTGCCGTTCCGGATTACCGGTTGGGCCCGGACGATCTCGACCAGCGCGGGTTGTTCCTGCTCGGAGATGCCGGTCGCAGGCTCTCCGACCGAGAACACCAGCACCGGGTGCTGGCCGGAAGGCAGGTTGAGCGCGATGGCGATGTCGGTCCGCTCGTCACGGGTCAGGGGCATGGTCAGGAAACCGCTCAGCCCCACGGCCCGGGCTTGTGCGAGCAGTTGGAACGCGGCAAATCCGGCTTCCTGTACGTGCATGTAGCTGCCGGTGTCGGAAACGCAGATGACGACATAGGTCGGTGCGGTCGAAGGAACATGCGCAGCAGCTAGGCGCAGGTCAGGTCGCCGGTCGCCGCTCACGATTTCCTCGAGCCGGTGGTCGGCGGTGTTCAGGCTTCCGCCCGGCTCCCGGTTGTGGAACCGGTCGATGCCGCAGTCCCGTACAAGGTAGATCATGCCGGTGAGGAAGTAGCCGGCGATGGCGCTCGGTACGGCCAGGCCGTGGCTGCCGTTGTAGGCGTAGTGAGGGGTCACGCCGTACGCTGCCCAGAGCAACTGGGAGACGGTTTCAAGCGACGGCCCGAACGGCTCGAAGGTCGAATCCTGGCCCAGGTCCATCAGCACCAGCTCGAAACTGTCGGAACTGGTGGTGTGGGGTTCGGGCAGCGTGGAGTCGGACGAGATGGCGGCGAGGGTGGTGTCGAGGTCCCGGGTTTCGGCCAGGCCGTAGACGTTGACCATCTCGATGTCATGGTCCGGGTCCCATTCGCGATTGGCGTGGTTCGCGGCCCATTTCATCGGGCAGGAGGCAACACCCATGCCGGCCGAATCCACGAAGGCAAACCCGGCCAGCAACCCGGCCTGGATTGCGAAGCCGACCTCTTCGTGCCGTGCCGCGGCCACGCCGACCTCAAAGGCCGAACCGGACGCGTAGCGGTGGTCGCCCGGTTTATGAACGGCAATGGTGTTGTTGCCCGGGTCGTAGAGGTAGACGTTGTGCCCGGTGGCCACATAGAGTTCACGGTAGTCGCCGAGGCGCGGTGTCCGGTTCATGGCCCAGAGCACATTGGCCAGGACCTGGGTCGGGAGCGTGTCTTCGAACCCGGAGTGGATTGAATAGCGGCTGTTGGACAGGAGCTCAAAGGAATGCGGGTTCACGACCGGTCCGGGCAGGCTCTCGACGTCAACCGCGCCGGCGAGCCCGACCAGTAGCAATCCGACCGTGACAGACACGGCCCATGGAAACCGATGCATGACACGAAAGGCTAAGGGTTCGGTGCCCGGCTGTCAAGGACAGCCGGTGGCGTCCTCCGGCGGTCCGACCGCAACATGTTGTGGTTCGCGGGTCTGGTTGTAACCTGTCCTCGTTGTTCTTAGGTCCGGACCGGGGTTTCCGGCAGGATGACCCGGGGCCGCTTCACCCCGACCCTGAGCTGGGTCGTCCCGTCCACCATCACCGTGTGCCCGATGCGGCTCGTCAGCGCATCGTATACCTCGGGCCTGATGGTATGGGGTCCGAACCCCTCGGTCACCACCATCGTGAAGCCGGGATGCGGGTCGAGCACGTCCTTCAGGTCCAGGCCGCCCGCGATCAGCCCGACGCCCTTCTTCTCGATGATGCCGGCCAGCAACGACGCGTGCGCGGTGTGGGTTACGGTGATACACCCCGGCCGCGCCTCGTCCAGCACCAATTGGCCGAAGCCTTCGCCCCCGCAGCCCCAGACGCCGGTGACGGTCACACCCCGGTTTGCCACCACGCATCCCCGCTCGGTTACTTCCTCGACCCGGCCGGGCAGCCACGCCAGGACTTCTTCTTCCTCCAGCAGCGGTTCGATGAGCACGATGCCGAACTGCTCGTCAATCCGGTTTACCCGGCCCCGCACCGGCGACGCGCTGACCACCCTTCCGTTTGAGGCTGCCGCGACCCACTGGCCGCGGTCCACCTCCTGCCCGGATTCCACTCTCAGGTACGACTTGAGTTCCCTCGGTGCAATGCCGAGGTCCTTTGCCGCCGTCACCGCGACATACTCGAATGCCTGCTCCGGGGTCTCGCGTACCACCAGCGTCCCGGACGGCAGGATGCGCTCGATGCGGCCCCGAACGCTGGACCAGAAGAACTTCGTCGGGCTGAACACGTTCTTTCCGGGCCGCTTCGCTACCATATCGCCCAGGTCGATTTCGTCCCCCACTTTCTTCTTCAGGTACTGCCCGACCTCGCTGCCGGGCACTCCGAGTCGGTTCGCCACATCGAGGAAGAACGGTCTCAAGAACTGCCGTACGCTCCGCGCGACCACCGTGTCCGGCTCGACCGTGTCGCCCGGCTTGACGAACACGTCGCCCGGGATTGCCAGTTCGCGCCGGAGCCTGATTTCGCCCCGCTCCAGCCTCGCATCGACCGGGGGTTCCGCGTCCCGCACCGGTGGTACGTAGTTCCCTTTCAGCAGCGCTGTCGCGCCCATCACCACCGGCCGCGCCCGGTTGTCGACAATCATCCCGCAGACCCCGCCCCGGACCCTGGCTTTCACTGCTTCCTCGCCCGCGCCGAGGACCAGTTCGGTTTCTTCGGCATCGCCCATATCCAGCACCTTGACTTCGCCCGGCCCGACCGGTATGCCTTTGATTTCGACTCCGGCCGGGTCCGCGCCGCCCGGTGCGTAGACTGTGCCGAGCCGGACGATGCCGAGCTTGTGGAACAGCTCGAGTGCGAGTTCCTCGTTGACCTCTGCCAGTACGCCGAGGTGCGGGAACATGAAAGCACTGTCTACCGCAAGCTCGACCACCCCGGTCGGCTGCAGTGCGTCGAGCAGCATCATCGCCGCCGCCTCGCGTGGCGAGTGGGACAGGATGCCGCCGCTGCCGATGATGAGGTCGTACTCGTTCACCGACTCGAAGTGCGGTCTCGGCACCTCCTCCTTCGGCCTGGTCATAGGGTTGAGGAGGTCCTGGATATCCGGATGGTCCTTGATGACCTCGACGTGGCCGCGCATGACCTCGATGTGGTGCTTCACCGCTTCCCGTATCGCCGCCGCCGCTGCCGCCCATTCCATCATCACGTCCTCGTGTGTCGCGGGCAGTGTGGTCGGGTGGATGTGCTTGTTTCCGATGCGGTTCCACATCTCGGTATCGGACATGTCGGCGTGGTAGAGCGACCGGATGGCCTCCACGCCTGCGGTCTCGACCACGTTCCGGATGCTGTAGCTCATCCCCAGGTTCGCGCTTACCGTCCGGAACACGCCGCCGGCAACAACCGAGAACACGTCGGTCGTCGCCCCGCCGATGTCGATTGCCAGTATCTTCCGGTCCAGCTTCTTCGACGTCAGCGCGAGGATGTTACCGAATGCCGCCGGGGTCGGCTCGATGTCGGCCGATACCCATGTCTTAAGGGTTTCGTACCCGGGTGCCTGCGACATGACGTGTTCCATGAACAACTTGTGGATTGCCGCCCGCGCCGGCTCGAAGTTCTCCTCGGTGCTCGACGGCCGCAGGTTCGGCACCTCGACCAGCATGAATCGGTTACCCATCTCATTCTTCACCAGTTCACGCGCATGGACGTTGCCAGCGTATATTACCGCCAGCTTCGCGTCCGGGTTCAGCTTCGAATGCAGGTCCGCCTCCATCAGCAGTTCGGCCAGGTAGACCGGTCCGGTCAGCGCGTCCTCGTCGAAACCGCCGGCGAGCAGGACCATGTCCGGCCGCAGGTTCTTGAGGTCTTCGATTTTCCGGTAGGGTGTCCGGCCGTCATCCATCGCGAGCACGTCGAGCACGATTGCGCCCGCGCCGAGCGCGACGCGGTCGGCGCTGTCCGCGGTGATGTCCGAGACCAACCCGGTTACCACCATCGCAAGCCCGCCGCCGGCGCTGGAAGTCAACAGGAAGGGGACACAGGGCGTGTTGTCCTCAAGCAGCGCCCTGCCGGTTTCGCGCTCGAGGGCTCGGATTGCGTGGAGCACGCCGATGGAAACGTCTTCGTGCGGTTTCTCCACCGTGGTCGGGGCTTCACGCCGGAAGAAACGCCACTGGCCCTCGTGTTTCTCGAACAGGATTGTCTTGGTCGTTGTGCTGCCGACGTCGGTGATACAGAAACGGTCTGCTGTTGCGAGGTTCCGGGTTGATCTACCGGACATGTCTTTCTCCTTGGTTCCGGCTGCGTCTTTCTCCCGATTGTACTACAGGGACATTGTAGACTGGCCGGGCGCTACGGTCAAGGGTTGTGGGCTTGACGGACTGCTGACCATGGGCTAGAATCATAGTGCGTTAGCCACGGGGCTGCGCACGAATGACAAAAGAAGAAGATAAACCTCCCTCTCCAGAATCCTCTGGACCACAACCGGCCGGGTTGTTGTTTTCGGGCGTTGACCCGGTATGTCTGCTTGGCCCGGCTGACGCGAACCTGCGTGAGCTGGAGCGGCTTTACCGTACGCGGATTACGGTCCGGGCCGACCGGGTACGGTTCACCGGGCCGGATGAGGAGCGGGCCGAGCTGGAGGAGTTGTTTCGACGGCTGGTCGGACGTTGCCGCCAGGGCGAGATAATCGGGCCGGAACTGGTCCGGGCCGAGGTGGAGCGGTTGCGAGGGCGCGACGCCGGGCCGGACACCCCGAGCCACAACAGCCCCGGGCACGACGCGCTGACGGTTCGGACCCCGCGCAAGACAATCGTGGCGAAGTCGCCCAACCAACAGGCGTACCTGAAGGCGATTGCGAGCAGCGAGATTACGTTCGCAATCGGCCCGGCGGGCACGGGCAAGACCTACCTGGCGGTGGCGACCGCGGTGGCCGCCCTGCAGTCCGGGCGCTGCAGTCGTATCATACTGACCAGGCCGGCGGTCGAGGCGGGCGAGTCACTCGGCTACCTGCCGGGTACTTTCAAGGACAAGGTGGACCCGTACCTGCGGCCGCTGTACGATGCCTTGTTCGACATGATCCCGCTCGACCGCGCCCGACGATTGCTCGACCAGGAGGTCATCGAGGTGGCGGCGCTGGCGTTCATGCGCGGGCGGACCCTGTCCGATGCCTACGTCATCCTGGACGAAGCGCAGAACACGACCCCGGTCCAGATGCGGATGTTCCTGACCCGGCTGGGCTGGAACGCGCACGTGATTGTGACCGGCGACGTGACCCAGATTGACCTGGAGCGCCCGGATTCGTCCGGGCTGATTGAAGCAGAGCGGTTGCTGTCCGGGGTCCCGGGCATCTCGATGTGCCGGTTCACCGAGCAGGACGTGGTACGGCCGCCATTGGTGTCGCGAATCATCTCGGCGTACGGTCTGGAAGATTCCCGTCGCGGGTCGGAGACCGGATGAAACTGGAAATACTGAACACGCGCGACCGGCGGATTCGCGACGAACTGCCTCGACTCGCGCGACGGATCGCGCGCGATTTCCGCCCGGGCCGGTGTACGGCAACCGTGGTGCTGGTCGACGACCGGCGGATTCGGGCTCTGAATCGCAGGTTCCGAAAACAGGACCGCGTGACCGACGTGCTTGCATTCCCGATGGGACATACGGACCCGGACACGAAGCAACGCGTGCTGGGCGAGATATACGTGGCGCGGGGTCGAGCCCGGCGCCAGGGACGGGCGTACGGAACCGGGTACTACGGGGAGGTCCGGCGCCTGGTGGTACACGGGCTGCTGCACCTGCTGGGGCTCGGCCATTGCGATATGGAATCCTTGTACGAACGCTACCTCGGCCGAGGGGCCGGAGCGTGACGTCCGAATCGATGGAAACCGAAGACATAGACCAACCTCCGGGCAGGGACCGGGCTTCCGGCGCGGCCGGCCCGACTGATTGCGACTCCTGATGGCAACGGTCTGGGCCTGGTACCTGGTTGCAATCGGTGTCCTGCTGTTGCTTTCGGCGTTGTTTTCAGGGTCCGAGACCGCGCTGTTCTCGTTGACACCCGCGCAGCGAGACCGGTTGCGCGAAACCGACCCGCGCACCGGGCGCCGGATCGACCGGTTGCTCCGGCGGCCGGAACGAGTGCTGGGCGCAATCCTGCTGGCCAACCTGGCGGTCAACGTCGGCGCCTCGGCCCTGTTCACCCTGACAATCATCGGCTGGGCGGCCGCGACCGGTCGCAACCCGACGCCGTACCTCGGCGTCGGCGGCCTGGTGTTGACCGGCATGTTGCTTGTGTTCGGTGAGGTGACGCCGAAGGTCGCGGCGACGCACGGGCCGGAGCGGTTCGTGCGGGCCACCGGCCCGGTCATTTCCGCGTTGAACGTGCTACTGACACCCTTCGTGCTGGTTCTTACCCGGATCGGGTTCCGGCTCGCGCCGCGCCGCAGTGAGCCCGAGTTTCTGTCCGAAGAGGAACTGCATACGATGATCCGCGTCGGCCGCGAGCGCGGGGTGATTGTCGAGCGCGAGGAAGAGATACTCTGGAACCTGGTCGGGCTTGAAGAGCGAACCGTTTCCGAGGTGATGACGCCGCGAATCGACATGATCGGTCTTGAATGCGACACCGGCGTCGACCGCGCGACCATGGTGTGCCGGAAGGCGGGTCGGTCGCGGCTGCCGGTATACGAAGGGTCGGTGGACAAGGTTGTCGGCGTGGCATACGTCAAGGAACTCCTGACCGCCCGGCCCGACGCGACGGTCGCGGACATCATGCGACCGGTCAGCTTCGTGCCCGAGAGCAAGCGCCTGCCTTCCCTGCTCGACGAACTGCGCAAGCGGGGATACCACATCGCGGTGGTGGTGGACGAGTTCGGTCAGACCGCCGGACTGGTGACGCTGGAGGACGTGCTCGAAGCCATCTTCGGTGAGATTGCCGACGAGCACGACACCGCCGAGGAGCCGCCCTGGGTGCGGCTGGCCGCGGACAGCTACGAGGTGGAGGGGGAGATCGACATCGCGACCCTGAACCGGCTGTTCCACGGCGTGTTCGACGACATCGAGGAGGAGCGGCTGGCCGGGTTCATCCACGAACGGCTCGGGCGTCTGCCGGAGCCGGGCGACGTCATCCGGGTCGACGGGGTTGAGATAGTGGTGCGCCGGATGGACGACAACAAACTCGAGAAGGTGCTTGTACGGCGGGTGCCGGATGACACCGAGACGACGTAGAGAGAAAATGGCCAATGGCCAATGACCAAGTCCCAATGACCAATGGCGGAGAGGCTATGGCGTGCGCCGCGCACCGCACAACGCAGAGCGCAGGAAGCGTAATGCGTCAGGCGTAGAGCATGGAACTCCTGGCGGGTGCGGTCCTGATTCTGCTTTCCGGGTTCTTCTCCGGGTCCGAGACCGCGGTCTATCGGGCGGACTGGGTTCGACTGACCACCTGGGCGGACCAGCGGACCTCGGGCGCGCGGCTGGCGCTGCGACTCCTGCGGCGGCGCGAGCCGACGGTCATCGCCACGCTGGTCGGCACCAACCTGTGCAACGTGTTCGCGACAATGCTCCTGTCCGGTTTCGTCGCCCGCAGCTTCGGGCCGGCCTGGGCCGGGGTCGCGGTCGTACTGGTCGTGGTGTTGACGCTCGTGTTCGGCGAGTTTGTGCCGAAAGCGGTGGCGCAGGCCAACCCGAACCACTGGTTGCGGCAGGCGTCGCTGTCCCTCGCGGTCAGCCGCGTGCTGTTCGCACCGGTGGTGCTGTTGTTGATGGGTGTGGCGCGCCTGTTCGCCGCGCCGGTCGGCCGGTTCCATGGGAGATTTTCACTGACGCGTCAGGACTTCCTTGCCGCGATTCGCCAGCGTGAACGGCGTAGCGACAACGGCAGCAGGAATGGCGGGCCGGTGCAGCAGGGCCCGCCGATCAGCGGGCTGGTGGCCCGGTTGTTCCGGTTCTCGGGGTTGAACCTGGCCGAGGCCGCGATTCCGCTTGAACGCGTCTGCTCGGTGCCGGCCGGAGCCGACCGGGCGCGGATTCTCGCCGTGATCGGAGAGCACGGCTACTCCCGGCTACCGGTGTTCCGGTCCGACCCGGCGAATATCACCGGGGTTGTATTCGCCCGGGACCTGCTTGATGCAGGCGCGGTGCGGGTCCGACCGATTATGACGGTGGCGGCGGACACGCGATTGATGGAAGTGCTGGACCGGATGCAGCGCCGGCGTCAGCACATCGCGGTGGTGCGCGACGCCGCCGGCCGGGCGACCGGTATCGTCACGCTCGAAGATATCCTCGAGGAACTGGTCGGCGAAATCCGCAGCGAAGACTGACCCCGGTTTCCGCCTCGCACCCCCATGAGTTTGTGTTAGAATCCGAGTGGTGAAACGTATCGTCCGGACCGAGGCGTTGTGCCTGCGGTCACGTCCAATCCGGGAGTCGAGCAAGCTGGTTACGTTCTTTGCGCTCAACGAAGGCCGGCTGGTATGCGTGGCCCGGGGTGCCCGGCGTCCGAAGAGCAAGTTCGGGGCCGCGCTCGAACCGTTCGCGGTCAGCCGCATCATCTACTACCGGCACCAGCAGAAGACAATCTACAGTCTTTCCGACGCGGAGCTGGTCTGTGCCCATTCCGGGCTCGTGCTCGACCCGGCCCGGTTTCTGGCCGCGGAGCAGATTGCGGAACTCCTGTTGCGGACGAGTCGGGACCATGACCCGAACGAGCGGCTCTACCGGCTTGCCCGGACCTATCTTGCCGTGCTGGACGCGGAGTCTCATTCCGGAGACAACAACACCGGGTGCACGGCCCTGGTTGGTTCGTTCCTGCTGAAAGCCGCGAGTTTCCTCGGGTTTCGGCCCCGACTGCGGGCGTGCCTGAACTGCGGTCGGCCGCTGCCCGGGCCGGGAGTATCACGCCTGACGCCGGACGCGTCACGCGCCACGCAGCACGTTCAACCGGCAGGCCATGCGTCCCGTCCCGGGAGAGAGAGCAGAAGAGATGAGTTGGACTCCCGGTGGTCGTTCGACCCCGAACGCGGCGGGGCAATCTGCCCGGAATGTGGTGCGGCGCGGACCGCGTTGAAGATCGACCCGGCCCGGCTGGCCGAGCTGGCGCTCCTGCTGCATACGCCGGCCACCGAGGTCGTCGGGCGCGAACTCGATGCCGGTCAGCTCGGGTTGATTCGGACGTTTGTCGTCCAGCACATCGACCCGCTGCTCAATTCATTCAACTGGCGCGTCCTGTAGCCGGGCGCGGCACAAGAGAAACGGCGGGGCCAAAATGGCCCCGCCGTCATGGTTCGCTTCCCGGCTAGCGGGAAATCACGACTTTCGCAACCGAAGAGTCGTCACCCGAAACGCGGGCGAAGTAGATGCCGTCGGCGAGGAGCCGGCCGACCTGGTCGCGGCCGTCGAACATGGCGGTGCCACGTACGATGTCGAGCGTGCGGACCACGCTGCCGGTCGCGTCGAACACCTCGACCGTGGTTTCGGTGCCGCGGCCGTTGATCAGGTTCAGGCGGGCGCTGGTGCCGAACGGGTTCGGATTGACGTCAATCCGCGTCGGTGCGGGCGCCGACGCAGGTTCAATCCACTCGCTGACGCCGGTGGCCGACACCATCGCATTGAACATCGCCTCACGCACCCACAGGTCACGGCTCGGTGCCCAGACGCCGGTGTATTCCCAGCTCTGGCCGGACGTCGGCGGCAGGGTGTCCATGCCGAACGACGGGTCACTGCTGGTCGAAGACATCGCGCCGACAAAGAAGGCGCCGTCGTCGATGCGGACCGCGCTCGGCAGGTTGAACACGTACCACTGCGGGGAACTGACGTTTATGTTGGTGATGGCCAGCGTGTCGCCCGGGCTGCCGCCCTGGCCGTTGTCGTCGAACACCCCGAACGCGCAGTTCACGCCGGTGGCCGACTGGGACATCATCCGGACGCTGGTGATGCTGCACGGGTAGACCGGCGGCACGAAGCGCGCGCCGTATCCGCCCGGACCGTTCCACGAGTAGAACGCATCGGCCACACCCTTGTCGTAGGTGAGTGTGCCGGGCAGGTTGAGCACGTGCAGCTCGACCTTCGCGGTGTCGTTGGGCGGGAACACGTCGCCGGGCATCACGGTGTAGATGTGGATGACGTAGGTGCCGTTGGTCGCCGGGGTCCAGGCGCTGGCGAAGACGATTGAGTCGAGGTCGCCCGGGTTCTGGATCGAGGTCGCAATCGAGTCGTAGTGCACGACCGAACCGGAGGAGCGCTTCACCTTCACGAAGGAGGTGAAATCGGACTCGGTCTGGTTGCCGTAGTTCTTGGCGATGGCCCAGAACGTGAGCGGCTGGCCGTTGATCTGGAACATGCCGCCGTTGCGGTCGTTCATCGCGTTGCGGATGCCGGCGTCGTGGATTTCCATCGAGGTCGACTCGGGCGGGATGAACTGGACCGCCAGGTCGGGATGGTACATGTTCTGGGCCGGGATCGTGCCCGACAGGTAGCTCAGGCCGATTGCACCGGAGACGTTCTCAATGCCGGTCTGGTTGTTGTCCGGGGCCCAGCCGTTGTACGGCTGACCCGACTGTTCCTTGTACTGGAACCGGATGGTCGAGTCGGGCCTGCTGATGATGATCTGGAACGTGTTGTTGCCGCCGGTGTTCCAGAACGCGAGGCTGTCGAACTGGATGATGCAGGTGTCGGCGTTGTTCCAGACCCAGACCGAACCGCCGGCCTCGGGGTTGAGGTCGGACAGCATCGGGGCAATCAGGTTGTTGGGGGTCTCGGTCGCCGGCATATGCTGGAACGGGCTGGCGTCAAGCGAGTTGTCGTGGAACGCGATGTAGCCATTGGAGCCGACGAAGAACAGGCTCACCGGGTACCAGTAGTACGGGAAATCGAAGCCGATGTTGTACGGGCCGACCACGTTGTCGTCGCCGAGGCCTTCGACTTCCGTGCCGATTGCCTTGATGTCGATCCACGCGTAGGTCGGGGCGATGCCGCAGACCGTGTCGGAGTCGACGTAGATGTAGCCGTACGCGTCCGGTCCACCCATGCCGTCATTCACCGGGATGGTCACCGGGGACGTCGCCGGTCCGACTCCGCTCATGGCCACGAGCACCAGTGTTACGATGGTAGCTATCATAGGGCCTCCTTATTTTCCGTGCGGCCGAACGCCACACGGAAGCTTCAGCTATTTTCTACCGGTGGAATATAGGATAGCGGTCGCGAATGTCAAGGGTAATGGCCGATCCGAAAACCGACACAGGGATTTCAACACCAAGAGGTTAGAAGTCAGAGTGCAGAATGCAGAATGACGAAGTGAACCGTCAAGACCGCCGAAGGAAGAACAAACTACAGATAGACACAGATAGCGGGGTTCCGCAATCCGCAATCCGGAATGACCATCCCCGGCAGGCCCACTTTACCTTGCCCGCCACTGCGGTATCATTTTGGGCGATGGATAGATTCCTGATCCGCGGCGGGCCGCGACTGTCCGGCACGGTGACGGTGGCGAGTGCCAAGAACGCGGTCCTGCCGATTCTTGCCGCCTGCCTGTTGACCGGGGACGAGTGTGCGATTCGCAACGTCCCCGGGCTTGAAGACGTGCGGACCATGCTGCGGCTGCTGGAGCTGATGGGTGTGGCGGTGACGCGGTCCGGCCGGACCGTGCGCATCCGCGCCGCGGGCCGGATTGCGCGTGAAGCCCCGTATGACATCGTGCGCCGGATGCGGGCGAGCTACTACGTGCTTGGGCCGTTGATCGGCCGGTTCCACGCGGCGCGCGTGTCGCAGCCGGGCGGGTGCGCAATCGGGGCGCGGCCGGTCGACCTGCATCTCAAAGGCCTCGCGGCGCTGGGAGCGCGGGTCGAGGTCGAACAGGGCTACGTCCGGGCGCGGGCCCGGCGACTGCGTGGCGCGACCATCCTGCTTGAAGGAGCGAAAGGGCCGAGCGTCGGCGCGACCGCGAACGTGATGATGGCGGCGGTGCTGGCACCGGGCGAGACCGTCATCCGGGGCGCGGCGCGCGAGCCGGAGGTGGCTGACCTGGCCGGCTTCCTGAACGCGATGGGCGCGCGGGTGGCCGGCGCGGGCACCGACACGGTGCAGGTCCGGGGCGTGAAGGAACTGCACGGCGCGGACTACCGGCCGATACCGGACCGGATCGAAGCCGGGACCCTTGCGGTTGCGGCGGCGCTGACCCGGGGCGAACTGGAGTTGAAAAACTGCCGGCCGGACCACATGGCCGCAGTGCTTGACAAACTGGTCGAAGCCGGGGCGGAAGTGACCGTTCGACCGCGGTCGCTCGTTGTGCGCGGGGCCGGGCGTCCGAACCCGGTGCGAATCAGCACCGCACCCTACCCGGGTTTCCCGACCGACCTGCAGGCGCAGTTCACCGCGCTGCTCACCCTGGCGCGCGGGACGAGCGTGGTCACCGAGAACATCTTCGAGTCGCGGTTCATGCACGTGATGGAACTTAACCGGATGGGAGCGAGTATCGAAGTCAGCGGCAACATGGCGATTATCCACGGTCGGGCCGGGCTGTCCGGCGCGCAGGTGATGGCTTCGGACCTGCGGGCGTCGGCCGCGCTGGTGCTTGCCGGGCTGGTGGCCCGGGGCGAAACCGAAATCCGGCGCATCTATCACCTCGACCGGGGCTACGAGCAGCTCGAGAAGAAACTGGCCGGCGTCGGCGCGCGAATCAGGCGGGTCGGCGATGAGTAACCACATCCGACGCCGGCGGACACGCGCGGTCCGGGTCGGCAGCCTCAGGCTCGGCGGTGGCGCACCGGTGGCGGTCCAGTCGATGACCAACACCCGGACCGACGACGTCGCGGCCACGGTTCGCCAGGCCAGGCGCCTGGAGCGGGCCGGGTGCGAACTGGTGCGGGTTGCGGTGCCGGACGAACGCGCGGCCGCGGTCCTGCCCGCAATCCGGGACCGGGTCACGCTGCCCCTGGTCGCCGACGTCCATTTCGACCACCGGCTGGCGCTGGCGGCGATTGCGGCCGGGTGGGACAAGGTCAGGATAAACCCGGGCAACATCGGGTCCGCGGTCCGGGTCCGGATGATTATCCGCGCGGCGGCGGACGCGGGCGCGGCAATCCGGGTCGGGGTCAACGCCGGGTCGATTTCCCGCAAGCTGCTGCGCAAGCACGGCGGGCCGACGGTGGCGGCGATGCTTGACAGCATGGCCGATTGCCTGGAGCCGTTTGAACAGCTCGGGTTCCGGTCGGTGGTGCTGTCCGCGAAGACGACCGACACCCTGGATACGATTGCGGTGTACCGAGCCTTGGCCCGGTGCTACCGCTATCCCCTGCACCTCGGGCTGACCGAAGCGGGCCTGCCGTTCGAAGGCGCGATTCGCTCGGCCGGCACCCTCGGCGTGCTGCTTGCCGAGGGCATCGGCGACACGGTCCGGATTTCGCTGGCCGGGAACCCGGTGCTCGAAGTCGAGGCGGCATACGAACTGCTGGCCGCGTTCGGGCTGCGACACCACGGCCCGGTCGTGTACGCCTGCCCGACCTGCGGCCGGACCCGGGTTGACGTCGTCGGGCTGGCGCGACGGGTCAAACGGGCGCTCGCCGGGGTCCGGCGTCCGGTCAAAGTGGCGGTAATGGGCTGTGTCGTGAACGGGCCGGGCGAAGCCCGCGAGGCGGACTACGGCATCGCGGGCGGCAGCAACCGGGGCACGCTGTTCGCCCGGGGCCGGGTGGTCAAGACCTGCCCGGCGAATCGACTCGTGGAAGAACTGGTGCGGGCAATCGAGGCCGATGAGTAACATCCTGCGACTGTTCCTGGCGATACTGGTCCTGGCCGGCGCGGCCGGGGCCTGCACGATTGCGGCGTTCGGCCCGACGACGACCGTCGACGGCCGGCCGATCCTGTGGAAGAACCGCGACGTCAGCAACGAAGAGCAGGAACTGCGCTACTTCGAGGACGGACGATACCGGTACGTCGCCAACGTCTACGCCGGGGAGAGCCTGCGCGTGTGGGCGGGCATCAACGAGCGAGGGTTCGCAATCATGAACTCCGATGCCCACAACATCGGCGGCCGCGACGGCGACGACGGTCACGTCATGAAACTGGCGCTCCAGACCTGCGCCACGGTTGAGGAGTTCAAGCTGCTGATGGACTCGCTGGACGAGGTCGGCCGCGACAAGGCCGGCAACTTCGGCGTATTCGACTCGACCGGCATGACGTCGATATTCGAGGCGGCCAACACATTCTATTACCGGTTCGACGCGGCCGACGAATCGCTCGGGTTGCTGATCCGGGCCAACTACGCGTATGCGGGGGACAGCAACCGGCTGTCGGGCAGGAACCGCCACGACCGGGCCTGGCAACTGGTACTCGAACGGCTCGGCCATGGTCGAATCGACGTCGAGTTCATCATCCAAACCCTGAGTCGCGACATCGGCCAGGTCGGTTTCGACCCCTACCCGCTGCCGTGGCTGGATACGCTCGGCGACCTGCCGTTCGGATTCCTGCCGACCGACACCACACTCGGCCGCACCCTCACCCGGTCGGTGGAAATCATGGTCGGCCCGCGGCCGGGCGAACCCGCAAGCAGCGGGATGATGTGGATACTGCTCGGGTCCCCGTTCGCGACCACCCCGATACCGGCGTGGGTGCAGGGTGGCCCGGTGCCGGAGCCGATGAACGGGCCGGACCGGTCGCGCATCTGCGACGAGGCGATACTGGTGGACAAGTACATCCGGTCCGCGCCCGGGCTGCCGTACGCGGTCAACACCTTCGCGCTCCGGGCGGTCACGGACTTCTTCGCGCCCGCGGAATCCCTGGTCCTGGATGAGGTCAAACGACTGATGGCGGAATCGGGCGAGTCCGGGCCGACCGCCGAGGAAGCGCGGGCACTGACCCACAAGGCCGCCTGGGACGTGCTCGACGGGTACGCCCGGTTCTGGCACCAGTTCGAATGGGCCACGACCGTCGGCCTTCCCGAAGACGAACCGACCGGTGTAGCCACACTCGTCGGCGACCGGCTGCTCGTACGGCTGTGGCCCGGCCGGGTCCGGGTCCGGGTGTTCGACGTACAGGGGCGCGTTGCCATCGACCAAACCGTCACCGACAGCAGCGAACTGGAGCTGGACGTATCCGGCCTGCCCGCGGGCGGATACTTCGTCGTCTGCGGTGACGACCGCACGACTGGCAGCGCGCCGGTCCGGTCCCGGTTCATCCGCCTGCCCTGAATCCGGCCCCTTTTCCCGGGACCCTACCGCACCCCCTACCGGCTTCCCCGGGTAGCCCGGATGGTGACCGGGATAGCCGCCAGGGTAGCCGCTACCCGGATGACCATCTGTGTGGCTCCCCGTATGGTTTAGACTGCTATCATCCTGGCCACAAGGTTAGCCGCTAGCCTAACCGCTAGGATAACGGCATGGATAACCGCTATCCTGACCGCCGGGAGAGCCACCAAGGGGGCTATCCCCGGGGCTACCCCCCTAGTGGCTCTCCCAAGCACCCTGGCTCGGGGGTCCTTTCCGGGCTAAGTAGCGCAACAGCGTTGGTTAGCTGGGACATGACCCGGCTGCGCACGCTGGGGGGCAGAATCCCGGATCGTG
>CBDUZK010000007.1:0-26687 GCA_965371675.1 uncultured bacterium
CCCGGGACTGTACCAGCAAGGGACTGTCCCTGTGGTTTCGCGGGCGGGGGAGGGCTGAACTCGGCACTCGGCATTCGGGGCAATCATCAATCGAGAATCCAGAATCTACAATCGCGGCAGGTTGCCCCTTGACGCTCTTAGAACTCTAAAATATGGGAAGTGTCCCGGGTTTGTCGGGCTACCCGGGGAAGCCGGTAGGGGGTGCGGGTATCTGCGAGGGTTCGGAGCGGAAATCCCGATGCAAAGAGCCCGGAATCGGTG
Organism: uncultured bacterium; assembly: GCA_965371675.1. Classification (GTDB taxonomy): domain Bacteria; phylum Hydrothermota; class Tepidihabitantia; order Tepidihabitantales; family Tepidihabitantaceae; genus DSBX01. Next base: position 262 of record CBDUZK010000007.1, read on the forward strand.
CCGTATTTCGGGGCCTTTGGGACGTCAGATGTGAGGCGATATCGAACCACGGATGATTGGAGCGAGCGAACGAGCGGGAAGTGCTCTCGAAGGGCACAATACGGTAGGAGAGGTCAGGAGTCAGAGTGCAGAATGCAGAAGTCAAGACGCGAGGCAGGTAGCGTAAGGCGTCGCTTGACTCCGGCCTGAATGCGGTGCAGACTCAGCCATGCCCCGGGGAAGCCGACTGCTGTTGCCGCTGATTGTCGCGGCGCTGTCCGCGCACGGCCAGTATCTGGAAACGACAATCCCGGTTGGCGACACACCCACCTACGTGCTCTGGAATCCGGCGAGCAACAAAGTGTATTGTGCCAACACCCAAGACCACAACGTGACCATCATCGACGGCGAGACCAACCAGGTGATTGCCGTGGTGGAAGTCGGAGAGTATCCGTTCCGTCTTGCCTGGAACTCACGGGAGAACAAGGTGTACTGTGTTTGCAGCGAGGACAACAAGGTCGCGGTGATAGACGGGGTGGGCGATACCTTGCTCAGGATGCCGCGAGTACGCGACTGGCCCTATTCCATGGCCTACAGCGCGACGACGAACAAGCTGTATGTGGCCTGTGATGACAACGACCGGGTGGCGGTCCTTGATGCCGGGCCGGATACGATTATCAAGCACATCGACATCAGGGGAGCCGGGAGGCTTCTGTGGCATCCGGTGTCAGACAGAGTGTTTTGCTACACGAACGCTGACGCTGACACGATCAAGGTGATTGACTGCGTGACCGACGAGATAGTCGTCCGGATGCCGCTGTCCACAGCGGGATATCCACTGGGGGACTGGTGCTGGAATCCGGTCAGCAATCTGGTCTACCTGCCAAGCCGGTACGTCATCTACGTGCTGACACCTGAGGGTGACTCGGTGGTGGCAGAAGTACCTGTTTACGCAAGTCAGCTTTGCGCCGCGCCCTTTCCGAACAAGCTCTATGCTCTGGGGGATGGGTGGGTCCACGTCATTGACGGTGCAACCCACGTAGTGAGTGAGAGCCTGCGTGTAGGTGGGTTTGAGCTGTTATGCGATACCGTCAAGGGGAAGGCGTATTGCGTCGATTTGCACCAGGAGAAGGTCCATATCCTTGATGCGTGTGCAGATACGCTCATCGATTCGATTCCGCTGGGACGATACCCGTTGGGTCTCTGCTGGAACCGGACCAATTCCAGAGTGTACATCGCTGATTGCATGGACGATGTGGTCTACGTGATTCGGGATACGACCTCTGGAATCGCGGAAGAGCCGGAGCGGGCAAAGCCGACCTATCCTGCCGCGACGCTGACCCGGGGCAGGTTGAGGGTAGCCGAGCAGGGCCGGTTGTACGATACCGGGGGGCGGCAGGTCGGTTTGCTTCGCAGGGGTGAGAACGACGTGCGGCATCTTGCGCCCGGGGTGTACACGGCCCATCTGGTCACAGGCGCGTTGAGCCGCGTGGTGAAGATCCGCTAGGCTCGGGTTCCTCGCGACCAGAAGAAGCTGCTCGTGGTCGAGTAGGCTTCAGTCTCTTTCCAGTTCTCCCTGAGAGTCTTCATCCTGCGCAATGACGGAGCGGATTCCGTGGGGTTTCGTGCGCGTCCGGGTTGGCTTGTTGACTGGCCTGAGGTTGGCGGTATTCTCACACCCTATGATAGATGGTCAGGCCTGGGACCGCATCGTCTTCCTCGGTTCGGGTGGAGCCCGGATTGTGGTGGCGCGGCAGGTGCGCGCGTCCGGGGGCATCTGGTTTTCGCTTGCGGGTACCGAGTTCCTGGTGGACCCGGGCCCGGGCGCGCTGGTGCGCATGACCGGCTCGCGCCACAAGCTGGACCCGGGGCACCTGTCCGGCATCCTGCTTTCGCACCGTCACCTGGACCACGCCGGGGACGTGAACAACATGGTCGAGGCGATGACCCTGGGCGGCACGCGGCGGGGCGGGAAGCTGTTCGCGCCCGACGACGCGCTGGAGGGCGATGACCCGGTCGTGTTTCGCTACCTGCGGTCGTTCCTGTCCGAGGTGGTGACACTGAAGGAGGGGGGAGGCTACGAGTTGGGTGGGGTTCGGTTCACATGCCCGGTGCGGCACCGGCATCGGGGCGAGGTGTACGGGTTCCGATTCGAGATTCCCGAGCTGTCGGTGTCCTACATCGCGGACACCGCGTATTTCCCGGAGCTGGCCGACCGCTACCGGGCCGACGTTGTGATTCTGAACGTGGTGCGATTCCAGCCGTCCGACCTGGACCACCTGCACGCGCCCGAGGCCGAGCAGTTGATTGCGGCCATGAAGCCGAAGCTGGCGGTGCTGACCCATTTCGGCGTGACGATGCTGAAGGCGAAGCCGTGGAAGGTGGCGCGCGACATGACCGCGCGCACCGGGGTGAACGTCCTGGCCGCGTCCGACGGCCGGCTGCTGGATCTGGCGGAGTATCGTTTGTGAGCGACGTTTCCAGGCCTGCCCGCCGTCCGGTTCGCGTGCTGCCCGAGGATACGGTGCGCCGGATTGCGGCCGGGGAGGTCATCACGCGCCCGGCCGCGGCGGTGAAGGAACTGGTCGAGAATTCGCTTGATGCCGGTGCCACTGCGGTCCGGGTCGAGGTCAAGAACGGGGGCAAGGTCCTGCTGCGCATCACCGACGACGGCTACGGGATGACGCGGGCCGACGTGCGCCTCGCGGTCACCCGGCACGCGACCAGCAAGCTGGAACGGGCCGAAGACCTGCGCGCCATCCGCAGTTTCGGTTTCCGGGGTGAGGCGCTGGCGGCAATCGGCGCGGTGTCGCGGATGACGGTCGAGACCAACGTCGATGAGTCCGAACCCGGCACCCGGCTCGAAGTCGAAGGCGGCACGGTCCGCGAGGTGACCGAGTGCCGGCACCCGGTCGGCACGACCATCACCGTGCGCACACTGTTCTACAACCTGGCCCCGCGCCGCAGCTTCCTGAAGTCGGACAACTACGAACTGCGGGTCATGGTGGAGACAGTCAAGGGCTACGCGGTGGCGTACCCGAACGTGGGTTTCGAACTGGTATCGAACGGGAAATCGATCTTCAACCTGTCACCGGCGCAGTCGGTCCGCGACCGGCTGGCCGAGCTGTACGACCGGCGCGCGGTCGAGAGCATGGTCGAGCTCGGCATCGACAACCCGCTGATGTCGGTGTCCGGTTTCCTGTCCGACCCGACCCAGGCCCGGGCATTCTATGACGTGCAGGCGGTGTATTTCAACCGGCGCCCGGTCCGAAGCCGAATTGTGACCCGCGCGGTGTATGACGCCTACGGCCCGGCGCTCGGTAACAACCGGCCCAACTTCGTCATCTTCATCGAGACTGACCCGGTCCGGCTCGACGTGAACGTGCATCCCACCAAGCAGGAAGTGAGGTTTGTGGATGAGCGGTTCCTGTTCGATTTCCTGTCCGAGGCGGTGCGCAAGACGCTTGGCATCCGGCGTGGCGAGCAGACCGGCACCGATGATTTCCTGTTTCAGCAGGGGATGCTGAGCCAGGATGCCGCGCCGACCGGGTTCTGGCAACTTCACAACAGTTACCTCATGGCGCAGGTGACGTCGGGCTACGTGATTGTCGACCAGCACGCGGCCCACGAGCGCGTTCTGTTCGAGGAAATCCGTACCGGCCGCCGCAAGGCGCAGCCGCAGGGGTTGCTGTTCCCGATTACCACCGACCTGACCCCGGAGCAGTTCGCCGCCTACGAAGCGGCCGCCGAGGACCTGCAACGCATGGGACTGGAAACCAAGGTGTTCAGCGGGAACACGGTCGTCGTCGAGTCCGTGCCGGCGGGTTCGTTTATGGGCAAGGGTGAAATCAGGGAGTTGTTCGCGGAGCTGGTCGACGTCAACCGCGCGCAGGCCGACGTACAGATTGAGCTGGCCAAGCTGATGGCCTGCAAGGGCGCGGTGAAGGCCGGTCAGAAGCTTTCCCAGCCCGAAATGGAATCGCTCTTCAACCGGTTGTTCGCCTGCCGCGAGCCGTACTTCTGCCCGCACGGTCGCCCAGCCATCATCCGGGTCACAACCGAGGAGCTGGACCGGAAGTTCGGGCGGTGATGAGGGTATTCGTGCTGACCGGGCCGACCGGCGTCGGGAAAACCGACGTCGCCGTGCTGCTGGCCGAACGCTACGGGCTTGAGCTGGTTTCCGCCGACTCGCGCCAGGTCTACTCATGGCTGGACATCGGAACCGCGAAGCCCGACCGCGAACTGCGGCGACGGGTGAAGTTCCACATGGTGGACATGGTCGAACCGGACCGGGCTTACTCGGCGGCGGACTACGCACGCGATGCCCTGGCCGTGATGCGGCGACTGGCGAGCGACGGCAAGCGGTTCATGGTGGTTGGCGGGTCGGGCATGTACATCCGCGCCGTCTTCGAGCCGTTCTTCGACGCACCCCGGGCGGATTCAAAGCTGCGCCGCCGCATGGAGGAGAAGTCAATAGCCGATCTCAACGCGGAACTGCGCCGGGTGGACCCGGACCGGGCCGCACAACTCCATCCGAACGACCGCCAGCGGATCATGCGCGCACTCGAGGTATACGAACTCACCGGGCGCCCGATGAGCAGGCTGATGGCCGAAGCCGCGGCCGTGGTTCCGGACTTCACGCCCGCATACGCGGTGCTGGACATGGCGCGTCATCGTTTGCACCAACGCACGGATGAGCGTTTCGACCGGATGCTCGAAGCCGGGCTGCTCGACGAAGTCCGGCACCTGCGCGAGAACGGTTTCGGCCGCGACAGCTACGTGACCAACGCCTATGGCTACGCGGAACTGCTTGACCACCTGGAGGGCGACATGCCGCTCGCCGAGGCGGTCAAGCACGCCAAGACCAAGACCCGGGCCTACGCACGCCGGCAGGTAACCTGGTGCCGCAACCTGAAGAATGCGCGCTGGTTCGAATCGACAACCGCAGAGCAGACGGCAACCCAGGTCGCGCCGTTGCTTGAGGAGTGCCTGGCCGATACCCACAAACCGGACACTGACACCAATTGACGCTGCCCGGTTTTGCGCCTATCATCCCGCCGGTGATTGACGAAACACAACCACGTCACGCATTGCCGGTCGCGCTCGCCGCGGTCGTCGGCCCGAGCGGCATCCTGCTGATCCGGCGCGAGAAAGAGCCGTTCGTCGGGTTCTGGGGTCTGCCGGGCGGGAAGATCGAATACGGCGAGCATCTCGGTGGGGCGGTCGAACGCGAAGTGTTCGAGGAGACCGGTATCAAGGCCGCGTTCGATGACTACCGCGGGCTGGTCAGCGAACGGATCTACAAGGACGACAAGCTGGCCGCGCATTACCTGATGCACGTATGCCGGCTGCGGCCAAGTGCCGGGGACCTTCGGTCGTCCGGCGAGGGAGAGGTGCGCTGGTTCCCGACTGACGACCTCGGCAAGTTACAGGACACGATGATACCGAGTGACCGACTGATACTGGAGCGGCTGGTGTTCCAGGAATCGGACAGCCATTGTTTCCGGTGCGTGATCCGCAAACGGGACGGACGCTACCGGATTGAAGAGTTTTCAGATAACAGGAGGCGTACGTGACGCGAATGCGTTTCACTTCGGAGTCCGTCACCGAGGGACACCCCGACAAGATCTGTGACCAGATCTCCGACGCCGTCCTCGACCATGTGATGCGGGACGACCCTGATGGCCGGGTGGCGTGCGAGACCTACGTTACCGTCGGCATGGTCCTGGTAGGCGGAGAAATAACGACAACAACCTGGGTTGACCTGCAGGACACGGTGCGGTCGGTCCTGCGTGACATCGGGTACGTGCACGCGGAGGACGGCATCAGTGCGGACAACTGTGCGGTCATCGACACCATCGGTCGCCAGTCGCCCGATATCGCACAGGGAGTCGATACCGGCGGTGCCGGTGACCAGGGCGTGATGTACGGCTACGCCTGCCGCGAGTCCGACGTCCTGATGCCACTGCCGATTGTCCTCGCCCACCGCCTGGCCCGCCGCCTGACCGACGTGCGCAAGCAGGGCATCCTGCCCTGGCTGCGACCGGACGGCAAGTCGCAGGTCACGGTTGAGTACGAGGACGGTGTGCCGGTGCGGATCGACAACGTCGTCATCGCTGCCCAGCACGACAAACGTATCCTGAACCGCACGGGCGACCGAATTACCAGGTCCGCCCGACAGGCGATTATCGACCGGGTCGTGAAAGAGGTGATACCGGAAGACCTGCTTGACCGCCGGACCAGGTACTTCGTCAACGAGACCGGCCAGTTCGTCATCGGCGGTCCGAAGTCGGACACGGGGATGACCGGCCGCAAGATAATCGTGGACACCTATGGCGGCTGGGTACGACACGGGGGCGGCGCCTTCTCCGGCAAGGACCCGACGAAAGTCGACCGTTCGGCAACGTACATGGCACGCTACATCGCGAAGAACTGCGTCGCGGCCCGGGTCTGTGACCGGGTCGAGATACGACTCGCCTATGTCATCGGCCGACCCGACCCGACCGAGGTGTCAGTCGATACCTTCGGTACGGCACGGGTCGACGAGAAGCGGCTCGCCGTGCTCATACGTGAGTTATTTCCGCTGCAGCCGCGAGCCATGATTCGACACCTGAAGCTGCGCAGGCCGTTGTACCGGCCGACTGCGGCCTACGGGCATTTCGGTCGTACCCCCGGGCGGATTCGAGCCAGAGGGAACACTGTCGAGACATTCACGTGGGAGAAGACCGACATGGCGGCGAAGGTTCGCCGCGCTTTGAAGTGAGGACATAGTGACTAAACATGACGTCAGGGACCTGAAGCTGGCTGCGGCCGGACGCAAGCGGATTGAGTGGGCGGGCAAGTTCATGCCGGTTATGGACATCATCCGGACCCGGATTGCGAAGTCGAAGCCGCTGCGCGGCATCAGGATGAGCTGTTGCCTGCATGTGACGTCCGAGACGGCGAACCTGGTGATTGCGCTGAAGGCCGGTGGGGCGGATGTCCGGCTTTGCGCTTCCAACCCGCTTTCGACCCAGGACGAGGTGGCTGCCGCGCTCGTGAAGTACTTCGGCATCCCCGTGTTCGCAATCAACAACGAAAACCGGAAGACCTATTACCGACACATCCACGACGTGCTGGCGCACGGACCGCACATAACCACGGACGACGGCGCGGACCTGGTCTCGACCCTCCATGCCGACCGGCGGGAGCTGCTCGGGGACATCGTCGGCGGAACCGAGGAAACGACGACCGGCGTGATCCGCCTGCGGAACATGGAGAAGGAAGGCGTCCTCGCCTACCCGATCATCGCTGTGAACGACTCGCAGACCAAGTTCATGTTCGACAACCGCTACGGCACCGGGCAGTCGTCACTCGACGGCATCCTGCGCGCCACCAACATCCTCTTCGCCGGTTCGACCATGGTCGTCTGCGGCTACGGCTGGTGCGGCAGGGGAGTGGCGTGGAAGGCTCGAGGACTGGGCGCGGACGTCATCGTCACCGAGGTGGACCCGGTGCGTGCACTCGAAGCCCGCATGGACGGTTTCCGGGTGATGCGGTTGATCGACGCCTGTCGTCACGGCAACATCTACATGACCGTTACCGGCGACATCAACGTCATCGACGCACATCACATGAAGGCGATGAAAGACGGAGCAATCGTCTGCAACGCCGGGCACTTCGACGCGGAGATCAACAAGGCAGCCCTTGCGCGACTGACCCGTTCGCGCCGGGAGTTGCGTCCGTTCTGCGTCGAGCATACACTGAAGAACGGCCGCAGGCTGGTGCTGCTCGCCGAAGGCCGCCTCGTCAACCTCGCGGCAGCCGAAGGGCATCCGGCCATGGTCATGGACATGTCCTTCGCGAACCAGGTCATGGCTGCCGAATACATGCTCAAGAAACGCGGTCAACTGGAGCGACGCGTATACAAGCTGCCGGATGAGCTTGACAGCAGGATTGCGCAGCTCAAGCTCCGGACCATGAGCATCAAGATCGACCGATTGACGCCGGAACAGAAGGCCTACATATCGTCGTGGCAGATGGGCACCTAGGCCTGGTTGTCTTGACAGACTCTGGCGCCACGCCTATAATGACTGCCTAGAGAATCATGGAGACTGTGAAAGAACAACAACCGGGTGAGGACAAACAGATTGCGCCGGATGCCGCATTGCTTGCGGCCATCGGTTACCTTCCGGTGTTGTTCTTCCTGCCGCTTATGCTCGGCCAGCGGGATTCGTACATACGTTTCCATGGCCGACAGAGTATGGTCCTTTTCTTCGTTTTCGTAGGGATCTGGGCGGCTATCTGGCTGGTGGACATGGTGTTCGGCCGTATGCTCGGCAATGTCATCCTCCTGGGGTTTGTCTTCCGGGGAGTTGACTGGATTGTACACAATGTCGTGGGCAGCATCGTATCGCTTGCCTACATTGTCGTGATGGTCGTCTGCATAGCACAGGCCGCGACCGGCCACCGCTGGCGTATACCGTTCCTTTCGGTGTACGCTGACCGGTTTGCCGGGTCGACGCAGGCATATTGATAACCAAGGAGGAGTAGCAATGTCAGAAGAAGAAAAGCGAGTCGAGAGTCCCGCTCCTGAGCAGCCTCAGGCCTCAGCTCCGGAACAGCCCAAGAAGGGCAGTGATGTAGAACAGGCCAAAGGAACGGCCTGGCTCTCGTATCTCGGCCTGTTGTGGTTGATTCCAATGCTGACGATGAAAGAAAATGCCTTTGCCAAGTGGCACGTCAAGCAGGGCATCGTATTGGATATCTACACCGTGGGTGTCATGATCGTGGCTGGAATCCTTTCGGTCATCATCATCGGCGCAATCATCGGGCCAATTGCGTTGGTGATTATCCTGGTGTTCCGGATCATGGGCATCGTCAAAGCCATCGGTGGCGACTACTGGAAGTGCCCGATGGGTGTGAGCAAGCTGGCCGAGAAGTTCAAGTTCTAGGGCTAGTCGTCGTCACCGCCAGGACTGGAGTCCTAGTTCCGATAATGGTGAGTATGTAAATCAGTGCGGGGTGACGTCAGTCACCCCGCCAGCAGTTTCTCGTATGCTGCGAGAAGCTGCCGTCCGGCCTCTCCCCACAGGAAATGAGTCCTGATGTGTTCGCGCAGCACATCGTCGCGTTCCTTCGCCAAAGAAGCAATCAGGGCCTCCCGGATCGAATCCTCCGACCGAGGCTCAAGGTAGGTAGCGTGTTCTCCAAAGTAATCACTGGTCCCGCCGTGCCTCGTAATGCAGACCTTGGCGCCGGCCAGGCCGGCCTCAAGTGCGGCGAGTCCGGGGGTTTCGTAGAATGCGGGCAGAACCAGCGTGTCACATGCCGCGTAGGCTGATGCCAGGAGATCCGAGTCGGACGGCAGCGCCGGCACGTGAGTGATGTTCCCGGCACGCTTGATAACCGTCTCGCATCGATGGCCGTACTCATTGTCGACGAGTGCGCCAATCAGTACAGTCGGGTGTCCAACCTGCTCGGCGGCCCTAAGAAAGGGCAGCACATTCTTGCGGCCCCAGCCAACGTGTCCGACATAGAGAAGGAAATCTTCAAGCCCGTACTCCTCGACAAAGCGGTCGCGAGTCGCCGCATGGAACCGTTCCGAAACTCCGTTCGGCAGGAACCCGATCTTCTCATCCCTCACGCCGAAAGCACCGGCAATCATCTGCGCCTCGGCCGACGTATTCGGCAGAACCAGGTCCGCCATGTCACACAGTTCTTTGCAGAACATGTGTTCGGTCCAGAAACCGCCGCGCTTGCGCAGGCGACGGGCAACCGCCACCATGGCTGCTACCTTGCGCGCGGGATGACGACTGTAGAACACCGGGGTAAGTACCATGCGCATCCCCATGGTTTTCATCGCCCGGCCGAAATGATACGTTCCGACGTGCGCACCGAACAGATGAAAGAGGTCATACCGGGTCAAGTCGTAGTCAGTCCGCCACGGATCAAACGGTTCGACTTCCACGCCAAGGTCTGTCAGCGCTTCTCTGAGCGAATCAACCTGCACCTGCACACCACCGCCCAGCACCGAGGCCGCAGCGAAAGTACCAAACATCACTTTCATGTTTCTACTCCTTGTGTTCAGGATCCGTCTTCCGACGGAATCTCCGAATCAGATTCCGAGCTCGTGTTCGCCACACCGAACCACGCCTAACAGCAAGCACTCTTCGATCGAAAGGTACTGCTTGGGCCACAGGTTGCCAATTGATTCCGGACAATCGCAGCCGGTTTTCAGCCAGTGGCATTTTCGCAATCCGCTCACGAAACTCCACCACAAGCGGCAGATCAGCGGAACCGGACTGCGGTGTAACAGCCAGTGTTTCCCGGTCACAGACCAGTTCATATGTTGCCTTCTCGCGTACCTTCCACCAGCGCATGAACCCGGTCAGCGTTCCGGTCGACCCACACTGGTCGCGACCATACGCCAGGACCCGACGCATGGGCTCGGTCAACTGTGCAAGCTTCTCAGGATGACCATACAACAGACACGCCTCTCCCCTGTTGCTCTGCTGTCGGATGTAGCGGGCGAAGTAGCGCATTACATCACCTGCCGACATCCGGGCTGCCAGTAGGCTGCCCGGCGCTACGGGGTGTACCGGAATCTGTAGCACCGGGCTGAGGCGACCCTCTATGACCGGCCTGAAGGGCAGGTCGTCATAGCCGGAGGCAAAATCCGAGGAATACTGATAGCCGAGCTCAGCCAGGGTCTGGTCCCAGGCTTCATTCCATTCACCGTACGGCGCGGCCGCTCCGACCGGTCTGAATCCATACCGATTCATCAAGTCCTTGGCCTGACGCATGTTATCCCGGTTTTCGGCAACTGACATGAACACCTTGTGCTTGTGGCAATGCGTCTGAACATCCTGTCTCCGCAATTCCGATCCAAGCTGTCCAAGCAGGTCGGCGTGTACGCCGGTGTTGATGAACCACGTGAATGCCATATCAGCTTTCGCAGCCAAGCTTATGGTGGCTCTGACAGTGCTGACCGGACCGAAGTCAGTATCCACCCTGAACCCGAACAGGCCGGGATCAGGGGTGTAGCCGAGGTGCACGTATGGCAGGTTCTGTCGTTCCAGTAGAAATCGGAGGGCATTGGCTACGAGTCGCCGGACGTCCCCCCGGTTCACCGCGGACACGCGTTCGGTGACCGGTCGTGGCCCGCGCGCAGCAAAGACCCGCGTTCCGGACCTGCGGTCGGCCAGCGCTTGTGCGGGTTTGAAGGGTAGCACGACACACCAGCCCTGGCCGAGGGGCCCGGCATAGACAGCCGGTTGATCTCGGTCAGTCAAGCCATGTGCTGCGTGTGACGGCAATCGTCCGGGCAAGTCAAGGTCCAGCAATCCTACATTTCGAAACAGGCCCGATTCATTCGGGACGATGTAGCGAATGTGTGTCTTGCGTCCCGCGATTCCATCCCAGAAGCCGGATGCACTCTCGGTGTCAACGAGAATGCCGCCTCCGGTTTCCAGGAACCGGAGTAACTGTCGTTTCTCTGCGGAATCAGGTCGAGAGTTCACAATCACGACACCTGCCCCTGGCGACGAAGCCGGCCCGACGGTTATCGCCAGTCCTTCCTGGCCAAGCAGTTGTTCCCAGTGCGGGTCAGGACGCAGAAGGTGTATCATTCCCACTCACCAGCCCGAGGTCGTGCGGCCGCAACCCGCGGGCCATGTACAGTGTCACCAGGTAGCCGGCAGCACCCGCACTCGCAGCGACAATCCAGTTCCAATCTTTCAGCATGAGTATCAAGACAACCAAAGGGATACAGCTCAGCACCGGGACGACCATCCTCCAGTCAATCCTTGGTCTTGCGACATGCGGGAAGTCATGTGCCATCAACAGCATCAGGCATGCTTCACCAACCGTCATGGCGATTGCCGCACCGGTTGCACCCCAAACCAGCACACCGGATACGACACATATGATGGCTACGCCGACACCTATTGCCGTGTTCCGGGCGTAGCGTAGCTGCCGGTCGGTGGCAAGCAACGTGTACCCGGCCAGGCTGCTTAGCAGGCTTAAAGGGAAGAACCAGACAAGTGCTCGGAGGATCGGCGCGGCGACCGTGTACTGGCTTCCGAACACCAGGCTCAATGCCGGTTCAGCCAGGAGGAGCGTTCCGACGCAGACCGGCAGCGAGATGGACAGGATGATGCGCAACACAATCTCGGTTAGTGCCGGTACTCGTTCACGGTTGTCGCGCATGTACCGACTGATGACCGGGAAGAACACAGATTGGAATACGCGGTCCACCATCAGCAGGAAGAACACCAGCCGGTGGACCGAAGTATACAGCCCGGTTTCCTGGTCCGACCGCAGCAGGGCAAGACCGACAATCCCGGAGTTGACGTACGCTTGGGTCAGTATTGAAGCGACACCAACCGGCCATGCCTGCCGAACCAGCTTGTTGAGCACCGGTCTGTGCAGGACCGGCACCGGGAACCCGAAGCTTCGTACATACGGGAACAGGAGTACCACAGCACCGACGAGCGTCGCAGACACGAAGGCGACCGGCACAAACAGGATGTCACCGGACCCACGGACCAGCAGGAGGACAAGAACGGAATATACAACATTGGTCAGCACCCGCGCCGCCGCGACGAAGTGCATTCGCTCAAGACCAATGAACACCCACTCGAGCAGCAGGCTCTGGGCGATGACACCCCCGGCGAAAGCCACCAACAGCAGCTTGACGGATACGGGCTTGGGAATCGCAAGGGCAAAGATAATGACCCCTGCCAGCGCCACCCCATTCAACAACAAACGCAACGTCAGGACCGCGCCGGTCATTTCCCGTACCTGTTGGTGGTTGCGCGCCACTTCCCGGATCCCGATGGCCAGCAGGCCCGACTTGGTGATCATGATGCCATAGGCCATGATCGACATCGCAAACCCGACTTGTCCGAACCCGGTGATGCCCAGTCGCCGCGCCAGCAGGGCCGACACAACGAAGCCCAACAGCCGCGCTGCAATCTCACCTGCAAACAGGAACCCGGCATTGCGGGTTGTCCTTCTCATCCGGCCAGCTCCCGGTAGGCACTCAGCAGTTCACGTTCCGCCGTGCGCCAGTTGTATTCACGTTTCACCGCCTGCCGTCCGCGTTCTCCCATGCTTCTGGCCGCGGCCGGTGCACCAAACGACTTGCGCAGCCCGGCGGAGATGCTCTCGACGCTGTTTGACTCGACGAGGCAACCGCACAGTTCCTTGTGTACGATGCCGGCCATCTCCGGGAAATCGCTGGCGACAACAACCAGACCGGCGGCCATGAACTCGAAGAGCTTGTTGGGTTGCCCGGTATAGTCATTGCCGCGAGCCGCCTGAAGCAGGATCACACCAGCCTGGCAGCGAGCGAGTTCGACAAACATATCCGCATATGGCAGCCAGCCGAGGAAGTCAACCCGGTCATCGATCCGATGAGCGGTCACGAACCTGTCGGTCCAGCTCTTGAGGTCTCCCCGTTGGTCAAACTCCCCGGCGACCCGCAACCTGACTTCCGGGAATTCATCAGCCACCGAGGCGAATGCCTGCAGCAGGCGGTCGAACCCGCGATGCCGACTGATAAGCCCGGTATAGGCTATCCAGGGCATGCGCTCCGTGTCCAAGGACGGAACCGAGTCCATTGGCGGATAGTTGGATACGATCACCGGCTTCCGACCGGCCCTGACGAATCTCTCTGCCCGGGTACGGTTGGTTTCGATAATGATGTCGGCACTCCGGACAGCCATGTACTCAAGATAGGCTACGGCAACACGAGTGGCGGCCCGGAACGGCCAGGCAAGATCGGTTCGATCCGCGTACACATATGGGAAATGCTCGGTGGAATCATATATCAACCGGACGCCGCGCCGTGAGCGTCTGATTATCAGGCCAACCGCAAACGCCCACGGGTCACAACAGTGATACGCATCCGCCCGCTCCGCGTGTGCCGCCGCAAGCATTTCCCGGAGCAATCCGAGTTTGTCGGCCCCGCTGCGTTCCGGCAGAGCCACGGTGCGCACATGGCCGGCTGGAACCGGTCGATGTGATTCCAGCCCGATGAGCGTCACCCGGTAACCGGCCTGTGAGAGTGAGATGGCCTCTCGGTGCAAGAAACGCGTGTAGTTTACCGGCTGTGAGGCAGTAAGCAGGCAGATGCTGTGGACGGTGCTGCCGGCTCTATGTTTCAACCGCGTTGCATCAGGTGACAGGAGGATCGGACACGGATTCAGCCCCAGCTGTCTCCCCTGTTGGCGGCATGGAGTCTGATTCAGCGGGCTCGGCTACAACCGGCTCGGGAAGCTCGCCTCGAACCCGAAGACACTCGCGCGCCGTATTGATATGGATGTCCACCGTGTCACTCGTATCGAGCGCGTATCCGCCGGCGAGAACCGGTACGACTGCCACGTCACGACGGTGACAACCTTCGATTACGATGCGGTCCCGGAGGGCGAGACCGCGCTTTGTGAGCCGCAGTGTTCCCAGTTGATCGTCGTAATAGGGGTCCGCGCCTGCAACGTAGACAACGAGTTGCGGCTTGTGTTCTTCCAGTATCTTCGGCACCACCTGCTTCAAGTGGTCGATGTACACGTCGTCCCCGGTTTCATCTTTCAGTCCGATATCCCGGTCGGATTCCTCTTTGACCGGGTACAGGTGCTCCTGGTGTATCGAGAAAGTGAAGACGTCGGGAACGCCCTGGAAGATACGCGCGGTTCCATTCCCCTGATGAAGGTCGCAGTCGATCACGGCGGCGCGCTCGATCTTGTTGTCGGAGAGCATCTTCCAGATGCCAACCGCTACGTCGTTGACATAGCAGAACCCCTCGCCGTGATCCGGGAAGGCGTGATGAAACCCGCCGCCGATGTGCATTGCCACGCCGTCCTCCAGTGCGAAGCGACACGCCAGGATTGTCCCGGCCGCATGCAGCATGTAGCCGTGAACGATTTCCCAGGTCAGCGGCAGCTCGGATTTGACCGTGCGTGGACTCCAGCGGAGATTCAGCAGGTCATCTACGTACTCGTTGGTGTGCACTAACCGCATATCATCCGGATCAGGTTCGGGTGGCTCATGGAAGTCCTTCTCCGCAGCAAGCCGGCCCGAAACGAGCTTGTCGTGAACGAGTCGGTACTTATCGGTCGGGAACACATGGGTTCCGATGTCAAGTTCGTACTTCCCGGAGTAGGCGAATCTCACCCGGCACGCCTCACAAGAAAGGCACGAAAACAACCGTTGGGGCTGAGTGCTCGGGCGTGGACATGCAGTGGTGATTGGACCATCAGGGTGGATTATAAGAGTCACTGCCGGGCTGTCAAACCATTGACCGCTGACTGCTTGACTGATATCGGTCGCGCGCTACAATCACCGCTCGGCTGCCCCGATAGCATGGCCCGCTTGTCATTCAGGAGGTTCGTCATGATACTGGTATTTGCAGAGCACCGCGACGGAGCAATCCGGAGACCCACCTATGAAGCGCTCCTGGTCGGCTACGAGATTGCCCACAAGTTGTCCGACGAACTCGCGGCCGTGGTCATTGGCTCCGGAATTGCGTCACTGGCAGAAGAGATAGCGCGGTTCGGAGTGAAGAAGGTGTTCACGGTCGACAACGCGAACCTGTCCAGCTACACGCCTGACGGCTACGTCGCCGCACTGGCGGACGTAGTCCGAAAACACTCCCCCTCATACGTCGTCATGAGCGCCACCGCGACCGGCAAGGACCTGGCAGCTTCCCTCGGCGCCCGACTTGAAACGCAGGTCCTGTCGGACGTGACCGCCATCGAGTTCCCTGAGGACGGGAAGCTCGTGGCCGTGCGTCCGATCTATGCTGGTAAGGCCCTGAGTCGGGTTCGTGCGCCGCGGGCCAACCCCATCGTTGTCTCGGTGCGACCGCGCGCCGTTGACCCGCTGAAGGAAACCGACACGCAAGGGGCGATAGTCGCCGAAGACGTGGAGCCGGAACGTCTTAGGGCGC
This sequence comes from uncultured bacterium, assembly GCA_965371675.1. Lineage (GTDB taxonomy): Bacteria > Hydrothermota > Tepidihabitantia > Tepidihabitantales > Tepidihabitantaceae > DSBX01. Next base: position 16,169 of record CBDUZK010000007.1, read on the forward strand.
ACGTTGCCGAGGTCGTGAAGGCGGTTTCGACGACCGTGGAGTTGACCGAGGCCGACATCATCGTATCCGGGGGGCGCGGAATGAAGGGCCCGGAGAACTACGGCCTGATCGAAAACCTAGCCCGCACAATCAACGCGGCGGTCGGAGCCTCGCGCGCTGCGGTCGACGCTGGCTGGCGTGACCACCAGGACCAGGTCGGGCAGACCGGGAAGATCGTAGTCCCGACCGTCTACATCGCTTGCGGCATCTCGGGAGCCATTCAACACCTGGTCGGCATGATCAACTCCAGGTGTATCGTTGCCATCAACAAGGATCCGGAAGCGAACATCTTCAAGGTGGCGGACTACGGAATCGTGGGTGACCTGTTCAAGGTCGTACCGCTGCTCACCGAGGAGTTCAAGAAGCTGAAGCACGGCCAGGTCGACTAGATGCTGCCGGTCCGGTCCATGCTCGGACTACGCACTGCTGTCGCACTGCTTGTGCTGGCGGTCGGCTGCGGCAGCAGGTCCGGCATCATACTCCTGACCCGACCGGATGGCCCGCCGGTGTCCATCGGCCGGTATCCCGGACGCTATGTACTCATCAACTCGAATCATCCGCTGGATCGATGCGCTTCCGACTGGCGGATCGACGTCGAACAGCACGAACGAGTCCTGCGTGAGTTGGTGCGCAGGCAGTTCGCGGCCAAGACTCCGCTCGAGTTCGACCACATGTTCACCGCCTACGATTCGACCGTGGGGAGAGTGCTCCTGCGCTACTTCGCACCTGCCGTTGACCCTTCGGAGATTGCAGGATGGGAAGTGATGCTCGTCTACGCGACGGACGGGCGACTGGCCGAGGCGTTCGTCGACGAACTGCCTCTCGAGTAGCCTCTCCCGCTTCGCGTTGGTTGACTAGCCGGACGATTGCACTACCATCTACCTGCATTTCGGGGCGTGGCGCAGTTGGTTTAGCGCACCAGCTGGGGGTGCTGGGGGTCGCCCGTTCGAATCGGGTCGCCCCGATAAGAGAGGCCGCTGCCATCTGGCAGCGGCCTTGTACTTATTGCGTTGTTCTACTTGGCTGCTGCGGTCGCAACCTGTTCACGGGCAAGCTCAGCCAGCTTGCCGAAGTCGTCCGGCGCGTGGATCGCCATCTCCGACAACACACTTCGGTCCACCGCAATCCCGGCCTGTCCCAGGGCATAAATGAACCGGCTGTAGTTGATTCCGTGCGGTCGGAGCCCGGCGTTGATCCGTGTGATCATCAACGAGCGATACGTGCGCTTCTTACGCTTGCGCTCGCGGTATGCACTGATCAATCCATGCATGACCTGGAGCCGGGCGGTCTTGTACAGCTTGGACCTGCCGCCCCAGTAGCCTCGTGCCTGCGAAAGCCACTTCTTACGTCGCTGATGGGTGTAGGGCCCGTTTGTTACTCGTGACATGATCTATCCCTCACTTGTAGGGAACAAGTGTCCTGATGCGCGCCGACCGCGATTTCCCGGCGATGATGGGCTTGTGCAACCGGGCCTTCTGGCGCTTGCTCTTGCAGCCGTTGTTATGATTCGTGCCACCGGACCGGTACTTGTACTTCCCGGTTCCGGTGCGCTTCACCCGGCGTTTCAACGAACTGTGAGACTTGATTTTATACTTCATTTCGGCACCAACATTATCTGTATCGACTTCCTTCCTTGAAGCTGGACCCGCGGCTTGCCTTCGGTCCGCGAGATATCCGCAAGATCGTCCTGCAGCCGCCCCAGCAGTTTGAACGCGAGGTCGGTATGCACCACCTCACGCCCACGTATGATGAGCGTTACACGGATGCGGTCCTTCTTCTCAAGGAACTCCCGCATCTTCTTCAACTTCACGCCGTAGTCGTGCACGCCGATCTTCATCTTCATCCGTATTTCCCGGACCTCGGCGGAATGCTGCTTCCGCTTCGACTCGCGCGACTTGACCTTCTGTTCGTACAGGTACCGGCCGAAGTCCATTATCCCGGCTACGGGCGGGTCGCCCTGCGGTGCTATCAGGACCAGGTCCAGTTCCTGCCGGCTGGCCATACTCTGTGCCTCGCGGGTCGGCATGATGCCGATCGGCTTCTTGTCCGGACCTATGACCCGGACATGGGGCACACGAATCTGACCATTGACCCTTGGTCGTCCAACGAAGCCATCTCGGGGAACCCTGCCTCGACGCCTACCTCGGTACAGCGGATTCCTCCACGATTGTACTCAACGCCTGCTCCACGGACATGGCTCCAAGGTCACCTTGTCCGTGCCGACGGAGAGACACGTTGCCCTGCTCCGCCTCGCGGGCGCCCACAATCAACATAAAAGGTATCTTCATATGTTCAGCTTCGGCTATCTTCTGTCCAATCTTACTGCTTCTCGTGTTACTTTCAACCCTGACGTTGGCCGACCCGAACCGGGCGGCGACCTCACGTGCGTAGGTCTCCTGGGTGTCGGTTACGCTCATCACCCGAACCTGGACCGGTGCCAGCCAGGTCGGGAAGGCTCCGGCGTAGTGCTCAATCAGGATTCCGAAGAACCGCTCAATCCCACCCAGGATGGTCCGGTGGATAAGGTAGACCGGGTGGTGCTCGCCGTCCGCACCCGTGTAATTGAGGTTGAAACGCGGCCCGAGGTTGAAGTCGAACTGGCAGGTCGGACATTGCCATTCCCGGTCGAGTGAATCGAGCAGCTTGATGTCAATCTTCGGTCCGTAGAACACCGCCTCGCCCTCGGCACGGTGGTAAGGGACATCAAGGCGCTCGAGAGTCTGAACCAGGGCCTGCTCGGCGAGCTGCCATTGTTCATCGGTGCCCAGGTATTTCTCCGGGTGTGACGGGTCGCGTACCGACAGGTCAATCTTGAACCGCTCAAAGCCGAAAGCCCGAAGCATTTTGAACGAGAGCGCGACCACGCCATGAAGCTCGTCCTCAATCTGCTCCCTGGCGCAGAACAGGTGGGCATCGTCCTGGGTGAACCCGCGGACCCTCATCAGGCCGTGCAGGGTTCCCGAGCGCTCGTAGCGGTAAACTGTCCCCCACTCCCCCATCCGGAGCGGGAGGTCGCGGTAGGAATGCACCCGGGACCGGTAGATGAGCATGTGTCCCGGGCAGTTCATCGGCTTGAGCACGAACTCCTCGTTTTCCAGCGGGATGACGTACATGTTCTCCCGGTAATGGTCGTAGTGTCCGGACTGGTGCCAGAGCTGGCTGCGGGCGATGTGTGGGGTCTGAACCAGTTGATAGCCGGCGGCGACGTGCTCCCGTTCCCAGTAGTCCCGGATGATTCGCCGCACCAGGTCGCCCTTCGGATGCCAGAACACAAGCCCGGCCCCGGCTTCCTCGTGGAAGCTGAACAGGTCGAGCGCCACGCCCAGCTTCCGGTGGTCACGCCGCTTCGCCTCTTCGAGCTTGTCCATGTGCTGCTTCAGTTGTTCCTTGTCAGGGAAGGCGATACCGTAGATGCGCGACAGCATCCGGTTCTTCTCATCGCCGTGCCAGTAGGCCCCGGCTACGCTCAGCAGCTTCGGAGCCTTGATGACCGACGTATCGGCCACGTGCGGTCCCCGGCAGAGGTCCACGAACTCGCCCTGCTCGTACACCGATACATCCTCGTCCGGCAGGCCCTTGATTATCTCGACCTTGTACTGTTCCCCTCGCTCGCGGAACAACCCGATTGCTTCCTCGCGCGGCAACAACTTGTGCACAATCGGTATCTTGCGCCCGGCCAGCTTCTTCATCCGCTTCTGGATTCGGGCGAGGTCCTGTTCGGTGAACGGTTCGGCCACGTCGAAATCGTAGTAGAACCCCTCCGGCACGGCCGGGCCGATGGCGACCCTGGCCTCAGGGAACAACTGCTTCACCGCCTGTGCCATCAGGTGGGCCGCGGAATGCCAGAACAGGTTCCGGCCTTCCTCCGAGTCGAAACCGACCGGTTCCACGGTGCAGTCATCCTTCAGCAGGGTACTGAGGTCGGCCAGACGGCCGTCAATCCGGGCGGCAAGTGCACCGGTATCGGCCAGCACTTCTCCGGCGGCAATCCCGGGTTCGAGCTGACGCGCCTGACCGTCTACGGTTACGGAAATCACGCGCCCATGTTACTCAGTTACCCACAAGTGTCAATCCCGGCCAGCGATGGCGGGCAGTGCGGGCGCACCCCTTGACCCGGTACATGCATGCCTTAGAATCAGCCCGGTGACCAGTACACACGGCAACGTCAGGATTGGAATCGGCTTCGACGCGCACAAGCTTGTCAGCGGTCGGCCGCTGATTCTTGGCGGTGTTACCATACCGTTCGACCGGGGCCTGGCAGGTCATTCGGACGGGGACGTGCTGCTGCACGCACTGATGGACGCGCTGCTCGGGGCAGCGGCCCTGCCTGACATCGGCACCCGGTTCCCGGACACTGACCCGGCATACCGGGACGCGAACAGCGCGCTGCTGCTGGATCAAGTCATGGCAAGCGTCCGCGAACAGGGATACAGCATCGTCAATGCGGACGTCATCGTCGTCTGCGACCGGCCGAAGCTCGCCGAACACGCGGCGGCAATCCGGGCCGGCATCGCGGCCCGGCTCGGCGTGGCCGACACCGACGTGGGGTTCAAGGCCAAGACGACCGAAGGCACCGCGCTCGCAATTGCCGACCAGAGCATCGCGGCGCTGGCAACCGTCCTGCTGACCACTGACTCGTGATACCACTCCGCGACGACGTCCGGTCGAACACACGACCATACGTCACCTGGGCGCTGATTGCCGCCTGTGCCCTGGTCTACATGTACCAGATGTTCTCGGACCTGGCCGACCCGGAATCAGGCCACCGGTTCATCCTCACCTGGGGCATGATCCCGGCCGACATCACCCACGGCCGCGGCCTCTGGACCCTGTTGACATCGATGTTCCTGCACGGCGGGATTCTGCACGCACTCGGCAACCTGTGGTACCTCTGGATATTCGGGGACAATGTCGAGGATTTCTTCGGGCATCTCCCCTACCTCGGCATCTATCTCTTCTGCGGTATCGTCGGCAGCCTGCTCCACATCGCGTTCGTCCCCGGCTCACCGATACCGACCATCGGTGCTTCGGGCGCGATATCCGGCGTGATGGGCGCGTACATGATCCTCTACCCCAAAGCCCGGGTGCTCACGCTCGTCCCGATATTCTTCTTCATCCGCTTCTTCTACTTGCGCGCGTCGATACTCCTCGGCCTCTGGATCGGCATCCAGGTGCTGTACGGCTGCAGCGCCGCGCCGGGCACGAGCGGGGTCGCGTACTTCGCCCACATCGGCGGGTTCGCAGTCGGGGTGCTCATTGCCCTGTTCTTCAAGCGCAGACGTCGCCGCGCGGCAATCTGGTATGACGTCCGGTAAACGCCTGCTGCTGATTGCCCTCGGCGTGACGGTACTGCTCCGAGTGCTGATGCTGGTCCTGCCGGTGACTGCCGACCCGAGTGCCCGGATCGTCGAGCCGGTTTCCGACGGGCGCGAGTACCTGGCCCTGGCCCGCACCATGACCGCGTCCCGCGTCTTCTCGCTCGACACCGCGCCGCCGTTTCGCCCGGAGCTGTTCCGCACCCCGGTCTACCCCGCGTTCGTGGCCCTCACCGGCCTGCCCGCGCACGGCTCGCCCCTGTTGCCGGTCATCGCCCAGATTGTGCTTTCCCTGTTGCTGCTGCTTGTAGTACGGGAACTCGGCCTGCTGCTGGGCATCGAGCGCCGAACCGCGACCGTCGCCGCGCTGCTGGTCGCGCTCAGTCCGAACCTCGTCTTCCTGTCCACCAAGCTGGTCACCGAAACGCTCTTCACCCTCGGGCTTACCACCTGCCTGCTGTTCATCGCCCGGTTCCGGCGCTCCCACGGTACGCTCGAACTCATCGGTGCCGGTCTCTGTTCCGGCCTGCTCATCCTGACCCGGCCGATTGCAATCCTCTTCCCGGTCCTGCTGGCCGGGTACGCGCTCTGGCGCCTGGCTCGCGTCCGACCGTTGCGCTTGTGGTCGGCCCTGCTTCCTCTCCTGGCCGCAGCCCTGGTCGTCGGGCCATGGGTGATACGTAACGGCCGCCTGACCGGCCGATACGTGGTATCCACCGCGGTCGAACACAACACGTTCCTCTACAACGCAGCCACCGTAGTCGCGGCCGAACAGGGCATCAGCATCGAGCAGGCCCGGGACCTGATGCGTGTGGAAGCGGAGGCACGATACGGACCGCTCGACCCCGCGGACGAAGCGGTGTTCTGGTCCCGGCTCGGACAAGTCGGGCGCGAACACCTGCTGCGCCGGCCCCTGGCCACGGCCGGAATCCAACTCGCCGGGTTCGCAGCCTGCTTCGCGACCCCAATCAGCATCAGCCCGTTGCTGCAGCACTTCGGGGTTCGTCCCGGCCGGAACACGCACACGATGCAGAAGCTGCTCGGGCTGGTCGCGCGCGGCCGCATCGGCGAGGCCGTCACCTGCGCGATTGACGAACGGCTCGGCGGGGCCGGACCGGCCGTGCTGTGGACCCTCGGCCTGGCCACCGTGTTCCTCGGGCTGGTGTTGTTCGGGCTGGTTGTAGGACTGGTTTCCCGGCAGGGCCGGGAACTACGCTGGCTGTTGCTGCCGATACTCTACTTCACGCTCCTGCCCGGGCCGGTCGGTGACGCGCGCTTCCGTGCGCCAATCGAACCATGCCTGCTGCTGATTGCCGCGGTCGGGTTCGAAGCGGTCCTGCGCCGGGTCCGGGAACACCGGGCCCGACAATAGCCGAAGGTCGGCTACTTCCCCTCTTCCTTCGCGGCCTTCGCCGCTGCCACCAGCCTGGCGGTCTGTTCGCGCGGAACCTCCTCATAGTGCGAGAACTCCACCGTGAAGAAACCACGGCCCTGGGTGATCGAACGCAGGTTGTTGGAATACTTGTACATCTCCGCCTGCGGCGCCTGCGCCTTGATCAACTGCAGGTTGCCCTGGGCTTCCATGCCGATAATCCGGCCCCGCTTCGAGTTCAGGTCGCCCATGATATCGCCGGTGAACTGGTCCGGGACGGTTATCTCGACGTTGACAATCGGTTCGAGCAACACGACCCCGGCGTTCTCACAGCAGTTCCTGAAAGCGATTGACGCCGCCATCTTGAACGCGATGTCCGAGGAATCAACCGGGTGGAATGAGCCGTCGTACACCGTGGCCTTGACGTCGACCATCCGGTACCCGGCAAGCACGCCCTTCGACATCGCTTCGACCACGCCCTTCTCGACCGGGCCGATGAACTTGGTCGGTATCGAGCCGCCCTTGATGATGTTGGCGAACTCAAACCCCTCGCCGTGCTTCAGCGGCTCGACCCGCAGGTACACGTCGCCGAACTGGCCCCGGCCACCGGTCTGCTTCTTGTGACGGCCCTGGGCCTCCGCCTTGCGCGAGACGGTCTCGCGGTAGGCGATGCGCGGCTTGATCAGGTCGACGTTCACGTCGAACCGGCGCTTCAGCCGGCCGACAATCAGGTCCAGGTGCAACTCGCCCATGCCGCTGATCAACTGCTGTCCGATTTCGCCGTTGAACTCGAACGAGAAAGTCGGGTCTTCCTCGTGGAGCTTGTTCAGGCCGTTCGACACGCGCTCCTCATCGCCCTTGCTGTGGGGCACCATCGCGACCGATATCGACGGCTGCGGGAACTTGAGCGCGGGCAACAGGGCCGGCCGCTGCTTGTCGCTGAGCGTATGCCCGGTGTGGGTTCCCTTCAGCTTCACCAGGGCGCCGATCATCCCGGTGCCCAGCCTGTTCACCTCGATCCGGTCCTTGCCCTTCACCACGAATATCTGGTTTATCTTCTCGTCGCGGCCGGTGGTCGCGTTCAACAGGGACTGCCCGGTCGCCACGGTCCCGCTCATCACCCGGACCATGTTCATCTCGCCGACGTGCGACTCCGACACGGTCTTGAACACCAGCGCGCAGGTCGGGCCGTCGACCGACCGCTCCACCTTCAGCGTCTCTTCGGAGTCCGGCTTCGTGGCGTCAATCGGGGGCAGCTCGGTCGGGCCCGGCATCACGTCGACCGCCAGGTCCAGCAGCAGGTCCGTGCCCACCTGGGCCAGCGCGTCCATGCACAGCAGCGGGTAGACCACCCCGGCCTTGATGCCGTTGCGGACCCCGGCCCGCATCTCCTCCGGCGTTATCTCGTTCCCCTCAAGGAACTTCTCCATCAACTGCTCGTCCGCGTCGGCCGCGGCTTCGACCAGTCGTTCCTTCCACTTCGTGACCGAATCCTTCAGGTCATCCGGCACCGGCATTTCCTTGCGCACACCGGCCTCGTACGAATACGCCTTGTCATTCAGCAGGTCGATGATACCGGTGAACCCTGCCTCCTTGCCGATTGGGAGGAACAACGGGGTGACCGCGGTGCCGAACGCCTTGCGGATTTCCTCGACAATCACCTCGAAGTTCGTGCCCTCGCGCTGGAGCTTGTTTACCACCACGGTGCGCAGCACCCCGGCCTCTTTCAGCCGGCGCCACGCCATCTCGGTCCCGACCTCGACGCCGGACGACGCATCGACCACGACCACGGCGTTGTCAATGGCCCGCACCGCTGAAACCACGTTGCCCATGAAATCGGCGTACCCGGGCGCGTCCACCAGGTTCACCAGGGTGTCGCGATGCTCGCCGTAGGCAAGCGCCAGGTTAATCCCGATCTTGCGGGAAATCTCATCCTCGTCATAGTCCATCAACGCCGTGCCGTCGATGACCGAGCCGAGGCGCGTGTTCTGTTTCATGGCGAGCAGCAGGGCCTCACAGATGGAGGTCTTGCCACAGCCGCCGTGGCCGAAGAAGCCGAGATTGCGGATGCGTTCAGCGCTGTACACTTTCACATTGTCCTCCTGAAGACGTAAACCGAGCGGAATCATAACCGGAGGGCAATGCAAGTCAAGACAGCCGTCCTGAAGAGGTCAAGAGTGAGGCAGGAGGAATGAGGAAAGAGGAACGAGACCCGGCGTTCTTCAGTCTTCTGTTTTCCACCTTCAATCCTTGTTCTTCATTCCTCTATCTTCCATCTTCACTCCTTCTCTCCTCCCCGATTGACTGCCCGCGCCACCAACGTAGGATACCCGCATGAAACCAAGCAAACAGGTCAGCCTGATTCTCCTCCTGGCAGCGGCCCTCATCGGCGGGGCTTCGGCTCAGCCCGGCCGAGGTATGCCCCAGGGAACGATTACCGGCACCGTGCACGACGCCGACCTCGACGTCCCGGTTGAATACGCCAACGTCGTCCTCTACCTCCTGCGGGACAGCTCGCAGGTCACCGGTACGGTCACCGGCGAGACCGGCGCGTTTGAGTTGACGGGGGTCCGACCCGGCGCCTACTACCTCGAAGTGTCGTTCATCGGCTACCACACCCGGTCCGTGGACGATATCCAGCTCGGGCCCGACGCCCGGCTCGGGCTCGACCCTGTCCCGTTGAAGCAGGCGGTCCTGCCGATGGAAGGCACCGAAGCGGTCGGCGAGCGGCCGACCCTGACCTACGAAATCGACAAGAAGGTCATCGACGTGACCAGGCTGCCCTCGGCCCGGACCGGCACCGCGGTCGACGCGCTGGAAAACGTCCCGTCGGTGACGGTCGACGTCGAAGGCAACGTCAGCTTGCGCGGCAGCCAGAGCTTCACCGTGCTGATTGACGGCCGGCCGACAATGCTCGGACCGAGCGAAGCGCTGCAGCAGATACCTGCCGCCACCATCCAGAACATCGAAATCATCACCAACCCCTCGGCCAAATACGACCCGGACGGTGTCGCCGGCATCATCAACGTCATCATGAAAGAACAGAAAACCACCGGCGTCAGTGGCCTGTTCAACGCCCGGGCCGGGCCGGGCAGGAACTACGGCGGGGACGGGCTGCTCGGGTACAAGCGCGGCATCGCAAACCTCCACCTCGGCGGCTACTACGGCAAGTACTCATCCAGTGGCATCCGGGACCTTGAGAATCAGACGACTCGCGGCAGCACCACGTCATATGTCAACTCATCGGGCACGACCGACTGGAGCGTCAAGTACTACGGCCTCCGGGGCGGCGCGGAATTGCAGCTTGGCCCGAACGACCAGGTCGGGCTGGCCGGCAGACTGGGCGTGTGGGACGTGAACAGCATGACCGACTTCAGCTTCGACGAATGGTCCGAACCCGGCACCGGCCATCACCGCTACGACAGCGACGGGACCATGACCCGCAAGGGCACATACTACTACGTGGCAGCGGACCATCAGCACGACTTCGATGCCGACGGGCACAACGTCAGGACACGGGCAACCTGGAGCCGTTCGGAAAGTGAAGAGGAATCGACCGCCGAACTCCGGGACTCGGCCCGTACGCTCACCAACGGCTGGAACACCTCGGAACAGAGTCCCTCACAACGGCTGCGCCTGAAGCTCGACTACACGCTGCCGCTGCGCGAAGCGGACAAGCTCGAAGCCGGGTACCAGAGCCGGTTTGGAAGCTCCGCCGGTATCGGCAGCGTGCATGAATACAACCCGGCCGGGGACAGCTACGAATTCAACCCCGGCTTCAGCAATGAAGTAC
>CBDUZK010000008.1:0-26574 GCA_965371675.1 uncultured bacterium
TCCTTCGCACTCAGGGCATGGGGTTTGTTCGCCGGCATGATGAGCATCTCGCCCGCGCAGACGTCGTGAGCGGAACCTTCAATCGTGATTTCCGCCTTCCCGTCAAGGATATACACCAGGGCGTCGAACGGTGCGGTGTGCTCGCTCAGGCCCTGCCCGGTGTCGAACGCGAACACCGACACCGTGCCGGTGCCGCGTTTCACCACTTCACGGCTCACAACCGCGCCGGTCTGGTAGTCTGCCAGCCCGGCAAGGTCCGTGACCTGTCCGATTAGTTCGTTTGTGTCAGTCATGGTCTGATTGCGGTGAATTCCTGCGCTCGCCCCGCAGCGCATTTCATCACTGCTTCCTCCTTTGCGTTATGTTATTTGGCTTTCTGTCCCGGATTCCCGGGCCCGATGTCGCGAGCGCAGACGGTCATGATGAACAGGAAGAGAAACGGTGTTTTCGCCCATATCATTCCAGCAGGAGCAGGTGGACGAAGCGCGGGTCGCCGTCTTCGCGGGTGACGACTTCGAGCCTGATGCCGGCTTTGCGGCAGGTGGCGTAGACGTCGATGCCGCAGGATTCCATCGAGGGCCGGGCGACATACGGGTGTTTGCAGCGGCTGGTGAGGTCACAGATCTCGCACATCCGGCAGGGACCGGCGCCGAGCCCGAACGCTTTGTAGAAACCGTCGAGGAACGCGGTCCGTTCGAGGTCGGCGAGCGACTGGTGGAGGTCGATTCGCTGCTTCGTGACGAGTTTTCCTTCGTGGACGTAGAGCAGCGCGTGGCGGTAGTCGGCCAGCACCCGGGCGAACTCGGACGGCGTTGGGGTGCGCGGCGGGCAGGTATGCCGCTTGTCGTAGCCCGGACACCCGTACCGGCACTTGAGCCCGACCCACTCGGCGATGACGATGTCCCGGGCGGGAATCAGTTTCGCCTCGGCCGCACCCGCGGCCAGGGCGAGTTCCTGGTACTTCTCAAACCGGTCGGTTTCCATTGTGCTCATGGTAGGGCCGAGGATAACCGGACGGGAACTGCTGTCAAACTGCCCGGAAGACCAACCTGGCAACAACGGTCGACGCCCAGGGCCGAACGAGAGGCAACCGAGATGCGCGCAAGTTCCTTGACTCCAACCGGCCTGGTTCCATAATGAAGCTTCAGGAGGTACCTGATGAAAACTCTGCTTGTGGCAGTGCTGCTTCTGTTGATCCCCGCTGGCACCTGCCGGGATGACCTTGGTCGTCGTTACCCGGACGGACATGGTGGGGAGGTCTTCCTTCCGCTCGGGGACGTGTCATTCGCGGACGAAGTCGTCGTCTACGAAACCGGCAACCCGGGTCCACGCGAATGGGCAACCGACCCTGAAGATGCCCTGGGTATCCCGGACTGCGCGGGCGACTGGACGCATGAGGGATACGTATCCCTCGGCGACAGCGGGATGATTACCCTCCGCTTCACCGACAACGTCATTGTCGACCGGGAAGGGCCTGATATCTTCGTCTTCGAAGTGGGCTACTTCGTTGAACCCATGCAGGTTGCGGTCTCACGAGATGGTGTGGCTTGGACCGTGGCCGGGACTGTGGAGGGTGAGCGGTTCGACCTGGACCTGGTCGGGCGCGTACAGCCGGGCGACGAGTTCACCTACATCCGGCTCACGGACCTGGGCCATGCTCCGGGCGGCGACACACCGGGGGCTGATATCGACGCGGTCGGCGTGTTCGGACCTTAGCGGTCTCCGGACCGCGTCGTGGCGAGTTGACAGGAAGAGCAGTCGCGTCGTTCCGTGTCAACCATGGCGCGGGCTCCGCATCGAGGAGCCCGGCCGGAAGGTCGTAATCCGGAGGTAGGACATAGGGAACAAGACGGATGCCAACCGTTGTTGTGCGAGGCATCATCATAGCTATGACCAAGGGAGGAAAGATGAAGCGACTGACAGGTATCGCATTTGCCGTGCTGGTGTTCTCGGCCGCGGCACCAGCGTTCGAATGGGTGTCGGTCGGCAACCCCGTGATTTCGTACCCGGGGTATGCGGTTGACGAGGGTAACGACCGGTTGGTCCTGTTCGGCGGGGCCGACCGGAGCAATGCGCTGATGAACGAAACGTGGGAACTGCCACTAGATACCGTCAGCGGCTACCGCTGGCGACGGCTGTCGCCAGCAGGGACGCCGCCAACACCGAGGTTCGGTCCAGCCATGGTGTATGACCCGGTCGACGAACGGATGATTGTGTTCGGCGGTGAAGCGGACATGGTAGCGTTCAACGACGTCTGGGAGCTGAGCCTGACGGTCGGCAGCGAAACATGGAGGCAGCTTGCGCCGACCGGGGCGCCGCCTGCGGCCCGGCGCGGCAGCTACGCAATCTACCACCCGACGCGGCGCTCAGTCGTGGTCTTCGGAGGCGTTGACAACCCCGGACCCTATTTCGACGACGTCTGGGAGCTGCATCTCGACAGCCTGTACTGGAGTGAAATCGAGCCTGCCGGAACACCGCCCGCTGCGCGGAGCGACGGCTCGGTGGCATGGGATTCCACGGCCAACCGCATGCTGGTCTGCTGCGGCCGTGGCCCGGAGCTGTTCTACAACGACATGTACGCGATGAGCCTGGAGCCGGGCAGTGAGGCGTGGACCTTGGTCACACAGGGCGGGCAAGTGCCGTCAGCCCGCGCGGGAACCGGGAGCGCAGTACGCGGTTCGGGCTGCAGCCTGTTCCTGTACGGCGGGTACTACTATTCGGGCGGGCACGTGTTCTACGACGACCTGTACCGGCTGGACATGACTACCTTGACCTGGGAACGGCTGTTACCTTCCGGGGTACTGCCCGCGGCCCGGCGTCACCCGATGTTCGCTTGCGACGCGGAGAACGAACGGCTGGTTCTACTCGGTGGTGACAACTACTACGAGCGATTCGGCGACTGGTGGTACATGGATATCACTACACTCGGGGTGGAGGAATGGCAGGAATCGGCACTGCCGTACAACGGGCTCGGACTTCAGATTCTCTCGGTCGCGCGCAACCGGGTGCGGGTCCGTTGCAGCGTGCCGGGGAAAAGCCGTACGTCGCTCCGCGTCATTGACTCCGCGGGTCGCATTGTCCGCACTCTCCATGCCGGGATGATTCCCGGAGACCGCGTGTTTGCCTGGGACCGGACGGGTGACAAGGGCTGCCGTGTTGCATCCGGCACCTACTATCTCTACCTGCAAGCCGGGGATGTCGGCACGGCGCGCAAAGTCGCGCTCACGGATTGAGGGGCGGACTGACAGAGGTGAGAGAAACAGACGTGTCCAGAAGAGCCATTGTCGCCGTCGGCCTCACCTTGGTGGCGCTCACCGTGTTGGCAATTGCCTTTGTCTTCGTGAGGCCGTACGTTCATTTACCTCGACGTCTTCGCAGTTACGCGGACCGGGCCGACCCGACGGGCAGGCGCATTCAGGGCAAGGTCAACCGGAAGGCCTGGAGTCTCAACTACGAAGGTATCCGGCAGCGCAAACTGGGCAATCGCGGGTCGGCACTCCGGTGCTTCCGGCAGGCACTTGCGCTCGGGCGCAGTCACGACCTGAAGGATCGAGCGGCGGCAGCCCTTCAGAATATCGCAATCATCTACCAGGACGACAACCTGTTCGATTCCGCCGCGTTCTACTATGAGCAGAGTCGACGGCTTGCCGACGAATCGAGCGATTCGGCCATGCTGGTGGGAGCGCACATAAACCGGGCGACGCTCCTTGCCCGGGGCGGCCGCCTGGACAGTGCCTGTGCGCTTACCCGGTTGGGCCTCGCGGTCGCCCGCGCGCAGGGCGATCGGGGCGGAGAGGCAATTGCGCTGCAGAACCTCAGCACGTTCTATGCCTGGCTGAACAGGAGGGACTCCGCGATTGTCTTCGGCGCAAAGGCACTTGCTGTTGCGCGGGAAGTATGCGACAGCCGCGGCATTGAAGACATCAGAAGCAAACTGTGGTGGCTGGGCTGGGTGGAGGACTCGATTGCGACCCTGGAACGTGCCCGCGCCCGGCTCGCGGCAATCCCCGCGGACTCGAAGTCATTCATCCGGGTGGATGCGCTGCTGATGGCGGCGGGCGCGTATGCCAGAGCCGGCAACCCATGGAAAGGCGGGAAGCACTATCACGAAGCGCTCGCGTTGGCGCGGCATCTCGACTACCGCCCGGGCCTGATTCAGGCCGAGCGCGGGCTGGCCGCGCTGTCGGAGCGAAACAAGGACGAGTAGAGCGAAGGAACTCGCGGGCCGCCACACGTGCAATTTCCCACGGGAGCCGCCTCTTCAGCAAGACAACATCAAGACACAAGACCCGGCTTATGTTGCCTCTGGTTGTCCGCGGTTCGATCTGCGGTGGGAACCCCGCCGCTGCCTAGAACCCAAGCTTGGCGACCATCCCGTTTCTCAGCGGGATATACACGTAGTCTCCTGCCGCGGAGGCTGCCATCCCGTACACTGAAGACGGACCCGGGGGAAGCGGGACGGAATCCACGACCGCGAAGTCCCTCGTCCTGACAACCCACGCCCTCGTTTCTTCTTCGTAGTCGCCGGCCGGAACATAGACGTACTCGCTGTTGGGTAGAGTCCCGACGGTCCGACCGTTCATACCCAGCTCCACTGTATCGAGAACAGCGAGGTCCGACGTGCGGAGCCTAGTGAGTATCGAATTCCAGGTGCTGACTACGAAGATGTACCTGCCGTCCGGGGTCACCGTCAGATGTGCCGGCTCCTGCGGCACCGAGGCGCTGTCCACGACCGTATGGTCGCTTGCCCGCACGACCCAGACCTTGTTCTCGTCTTCACCGGTCAGGTACGCATACGCGCCGTCCGGGGAGAACTCCACGTTCCGTGACGGACGATGACCGACGGTCACCCGGTCGATGATTGCGTTGTCTCTGATTCGGAGGACAAGCAGTTGTTCCTGCTCGGTCCACTGCAGGACGTAGGCGAACTCGCCGGACGGATGCACGGCCAGAGCAACAGGGTGGTTCTCGAACAGGATGCTGTCGACAAGGGTGTGGTCTTCGGTTCGGACCACCATAACCTTGCCCAGATGGTCACACGCAACGTAGACGTGTCGAGCGTCTGGCGTCAGGGCAAACGTCATGTCGGGCTCGTCTCCCGGGTTCCCGACCGGAATGAGGTGGGTCGAGTAGAAAGGAATTGTGCTTGTGACCATGATCGCACTCCGTGAGCAGTTGCCGATATAGATGAACTCGTCGTCCGCCAGGGCGACACAGAACTTCAGTTCCTCTTCCTCCAGGTAGAATTGGTCCACCACCCGGTTCGGGAAGTACGGAGCCATGTGGACGGCGCGAGCATCGGACCATTCGGATTCGCGGCCCGCGCGGTCACGGGTCTTGACCCGGATTCCGTAGTCACCGGGACTCTGCCAGGCGTGGTCGACCATGACCTGTTCCCCCGGTGTCGGCACGGTCATCCAGAGCGAGCTGCTGCTGTCATCCCAGTCAACAAGCATCTGCAGTTCGTCGTGGAGGTCAGGGTCGGTCACGGTGAACAGGAAGTTGTAGGTGGAGTCGACCCTGCCGACGTTGCGGCCGCTGGGCAAGCCCGGCCTGTCCGGCGGCTGGTTTTTCCTGCAGACGAAGGTGGTCACTGATGCGAGCACCAATGCAAATACCAGCAGTGCGTGTTTCCTCAACATGAAGCCTCCCAGTTGGACAAGCCCGGGATGTTCGACGCGTTTCGGCTGCCGAACGCGCCAATGCAGCATCCCGTCTGTCGTCGCCGCAGTATAGGCGCCCGGGAACTGGTGTCAAACCGCCGGAAGGACTGACCCGGCAGAGCGGTCTGCGGCTGCTGCGGAAGTTGCCTACCCTTGACCTGTTTCACTTCCGGTCTAGACTCGGGACATGAGGAAACGTAATACCGGCCGGGGAAAGCAAACTCCGGCCCCGACCCCGACCCCGACGCCCGCTTCGTCCCGGCTTCTGCTTGTGGACTTCGAGAACGTCCAGCAGGTGGACCTGTCCAAGCTCGACGATACCTGGCGTGTCATCATTTTCGTGGGCGGCAGCCAGAAGAGCGTGCCGATTGAACTCGTCACCAGCGCCCAGCAGCTCGGTAGCCGGGCCGAGTGGCAGAAGATCACCGGCGACGGCAAGAATGCGCTCGACTTCGTCATCGCCTGCCACCTCGGCCGCGCGTTCGAGAGAACGCCCCGGCCGGATTGCACCGTGCTTTCCATGGACAAGGGTTTCGACCCGCTGCTCCGCTACCTCAATGCCAAAGGCATGAAGTGTCGCCGCGTGAACAGCCTGCTCGAACTCAGCCCCGGTGCCGCCCGGCCCGACGACCCCACTATCAAGCGGGTCGTTCAATTGCTGAGCAAGTCCGACAAGCGTTCGCGCCCGCGCAAGCGCCGGACCCTGGCCCAGAGCATCTCGGCGATGTTCCAGAAGAAACTGTCCCGGCAGGAAATCGACCGCGTCATCGACTCGATGATGGCCAATCGCCTCATCGGTGAGAAGCACGGCATCATCATCTACGAATTCTAGGTTGCTGAACGGCTGGCCCGTCGGCAAGAGAGTCGCTTCGGCGGCATCCGGGAGTCTTCTCGTGACATTGCCCGTTTTCTTCCCCGCCGTCAAGACGACACTCGACGAACCCGGGAAGGAACCTGGTGCCGCGTAGCCCGGTCGTGATTAGTGAACGCGGGCCGGACTGCCTAGCCGAATACGCCCGTATCTCGATAGCATTCCGGGTCGAGTCAGTCTACCGGGTCGACGAGACGATTGACGGGATTGGCTTCGCCCTGCACGAAGTGCCCGTCGATGAACCCTACATCAAGGACTACGACGCGATTGAGAAGCGCGGACAGCGGATTCCGGAATGGGCGGAGAGATTCGACGTCACCAACTGGCGGTTCCTGCTGGCAATGGACGGCGATTGCCCGGTCGGGGGCGCGGTCGTGCTCTGCGACTCGCCCGAGATTTACCTGCTCGGCGGGCGGCGCGACCTCGGCCTGCTCTGGGATATCCGCGTGAAGCCGGAGCTTCGACGTGACGGCATCGGGTCCGCGCTCTGGGACCATGCAACCGACTGGGCGCGGCGGCGCAAGTGTACCCAGTTCAAGGTCGAGACATCGAACGTCAACGTGCCGGCCTGCCGGTTCTATCGGAAGATGGGATGCACGCTTGGCGGCATCGACCGGTACGCGTACCGGGGATGCCCGGAAACCGCGCACGAGGCGATGCTGCTGTGGTACATGGCATTGTGATGGAACGGAGTTTCCCGGTTGCCATCACCGTGGTGCAGGCGGGCCGTACTACAGTCGCTACTCCGTGATTATCACTTTGCGGCTGGTCGTGGTCGTGCGGAGGAAGAAGATGCCGGGAGAGAGGGACTTAGGATCAAGGATTTCCCGGCCGGTGGCGTCGAACAGGGCAAGGTCCGGGTCCTGCCGCATTTCAGCCAGCAGGTGGGCGGATGAGATGACGGTCGGCGCCGTACCGGGAACCCGTATCGGCCCCAGTTCCTCGCAAATGCCGCTGCCGTAGCGGACCCTGGCGCGTATCAGGTGGTCGCCGGGATTGCCGCCGTAGGGCGTGACCCAGCCCTGGTCGGGAAACCACCACCATTGCCGGCTCACCGAATCCAGGTTCTCGTCCGACGAGAACTGCATATCCCAGACGTCCTTCTGCCAGAACACGATGTAGAAGTCGCCCGAGTCAATACGTATTGTCTCGGTGAGGTCGTAGTCGCGGAATCCCGGGGTTCGAATCGGCGGGATATCGAGCCGTTGCTCGTTGTACAGGATTGTGCCCGGCAAGCCGCCGGTACTGTCGTCATCCCACACACGCAGGTAAATCTCCTGTCCGTCGTCGTAGTTGATTTCGGCCCGCGCGCCGATGACTTCGCACGGGTACTCGGAAGGTGTGAACCGCACCCCCGCGCCGAATGAATCTCTGTCCGAGCACCACCAGGTCAGGCGGTTGCCGGTGTCATAGGCGATGATGGTGTCCTCGTCGGTGCTGCCGAAACAGGCTGAGACAGCAAAGAACGTGACGAGCAGCAGCGTCAATGCCGTTGTCCTGGTCGTCGCCCGCATAGTCGGCAGGAATCCGGCATTGGTCATTGTCAGAAGGCCCTTCTGACCAGGTAGCAGTCCCCGTATCCCATCACCGAACTCTTGAGTTCATAGACTCCGAATCCTCGCCGCGCGAATTCTGTCAGTATCGCCTGACGTCGCTGGAACGTGTTGGAGTACCAGAGGTCGCTGATGAAGTAGAAGGATACCGGAAGACCTCCCATCCAACCGGGTTCCTCCAGCAGTTCTCTCTGCGCTGCCGCATAAACGGGCGTCGAGGGCGGTGCATGCCAGATGATTCTGGCGAGGACGCCCCTTGCTACCGAGTCGAGGACGAACGGGGTTCCGTCCATTGGCAGGGAAGCGGATGTTATCCGACGCCCGCGCCTTGCGTGGAGCACGGTGAGATAGCCCCCGTGTGCCAGCTGGGTTGCCGGGAGAAGCAGCACAATCAGCCAACGCAGCCACGTACGAGGCCTGAAGCGTAGCGCCCGCTCGGCCAGTTGCCCGAGATACACGAAGATCAGTGGCCCAGCCACGATGAGGTACTTCGTTCCCATGGCATGTCGCGGGCTGACGCAGAAAACATATGTCGCCACAGTTGCCAGGCCCACGCTGCCTGCCAGGACGACAGGGACCCATGATGCTGCGGACGCGGGTGTCCGGGCTGACGCGTCACGTAGCCGGTGTCTACCGAACAGCAGGGCCGCGACCAGTCCGCCGAGGCCCGCAGCAGACAACACCCAGATGGCCAGTGGTCGGTTGAGCAGGTTGTGTGGCAGCAGCAGACCCCAAGAGGCCCTCAGGCTCCGCATGGCGCGCGGTGCCAGTTCGCCGGGTGCATAGGGCTGCATATGCAGGCGCGCCCTCGCGATGGCCGCGAGAAAGGTCGGATTGAGTACAACGGAGGCCGCCACTGATGCCAAGAGTGCCCCCCCGAACAGGACAGTTGCGTTCCTGCGGTTGGAACGCCACAAGACGATGACCCCGATTGTGGCACCCGGCACCAGCACGTATGCGAACTGGTAGTGAGTAAGGAGCCCTGCCAGCGAAGCCAGGAACAGCCCCAGCAGTGCCAAGTGATGACCCTGTTTGCAGTACACGACCAGTGCAGTCGCAAAGGCCAGCGTTGTCAGCGCAAAAAGCAGGTACTGCCGTATGTCAGCAGCGGCTGTCTGAGTAGCTCCGCTCAGAGCCCATGCGGCGGCAACCGCAGCCGCGACAGCGCCTCGGCAGCCGAGTGCGATGCAGAGCATGTAGAGCAACGCGGTAGCAACCAGCAAGAGGAGCGCGTTCAGGCCGATCCCGGACAGCATACTGGCTCCCCAGATGTGGACCCACACGTGGAGAAGCCAGAAGTACAGCGGTGGGTGTAGATCATAGCGGGCCAGGTCGCTTCTGATTAGTCCGAACTGCCAGAACCTGTCCGGCTGCCAATAGGCCTGCCACTGGGATGCCTTCGCCCATTGCCCGCTCGGGATGCCGGCAACATAGCTTCCTTGGTGCCCCGTGGCGGCCAGGAAGGAAATTGTCTCGTCGTGTGAAATGCCCGCCCTGTTGTCAGCCCGCACGAACAGCATTGCCAATGCAAGCGTTGCGCCGACGACCAGGATTCCGAAGACCAGGGACGTTCGGGTTCCGTGAGCATTCACAGGCTGTTCGTTTTCACTAGGGTGCTTTTCCTTCGCCATGCCTCCATGTCAGCGAGGTATCACTATTCTGCGAATTCCTTCTCGCGTACCGCTGTCCGTTTGCCGCTTGAGGAAGTAGATGCCAGACCCGATGCGGGCGGGGTCTGTGACTTCCCGGCCGGTGGCGTCGAACAGGGCAAGGTCCGGGTTCCGCCGCATCTCGGCCAGCAGGTGGGCGCATGAGATGACGGTCGGCCGGTCCGTGTATCCGGGTATGCGGCCGGGTTGTTCCTCGACCGCGGTCGGCGGGTAGGCGATGAACAGGTGCACGCTGTCTTTGTAGTTGCCGACAACCAGGTCCGGTGTCCCATCCTCGTTCCAGTCGTCAACCCAGACCTTGAGGTCGGTGTACCCACTCGGAAACTGGATGGGTACGCCTTCGGCTTCCAGCATGACCCCGGCGGCCAGCACCGGCACAGCGTTGGTGCCGGTGTTCTCATAGTAGAAGATACGGCCGTAGTCCTCGCCGACAACGAGGTCTTTCTTGCCGTCGCGGTTCAGGTCGACGACGTTCGGGTTGCAGCGCGACTGGTCGATGGGCAAGCCGCCCGCGGTCAGCTCGGTCCAGGTGGTGAACAGGTGGTTCTCCGGTGTGCCCGAGTTCAGGTACAGTCGGATGCGTCGCGGCGAGACGTCCGAGTTGGCCAGCAGCATGTCGAGCCGTCCGTCTTCGTTCCAGTCCACGATATTCGGGGCCGAGTTGTACTGGTATAGAATGGTGGACCCGTTGGCCTGTATCTTCGGCTCGGTGGTCAACCCGCCGCCCGGCAGCCGCCGGAAGTAGTTGACGTAGCCGGAGCGGTCGCCCGAAATGAGGTCAGGCAGACTGTCGTTGTTGAAATCCACAGCCTGTGGATTGGTAGCCCCGGTGCATCAGCCGTAGGGCAGGGTGATTATCGCCCCGTCCGACTCCGGGTAGTGCCAGGTCTCGAACACGGGCTCGGCGTTCGTCCCGGTATTCGGATAGACCCGGATGCGGCCCTGCGTGAACTCGCCGAGCAGGAGGTCTTTGAGCCCGTCGCCGTCCCAGTCCACGACGCAGGGGTCGGCGTGTCCACCGGGGACGGTTATCGCCGAAGCGCCGGCATAGACGTAGACGAAATCGTGGAACATCGGCGGTGCCGCCAGTGCGAGCCCGACCGACGCTGCCAGCAAGAGCAATACGTTACGCATGATGTCTCCTCGGCCGTTGTTAAGTCCGAATGATTGTGCGGACATGGCGCGGGCAAGTCAAGGGTCAGCGGCCGATGTCCCGCTTGAGCCGTACCTGGATGTTTCGGAGTTCGGTGATATGCTCCTGGCCGCGCCGGATCAGGTCCGAGAAAATCGGGCGGTGGTCCGCACAGCTCACACCGAAGAACTTCATGTAGAACAACAACAGGTCCCGTTCGAGCTTGAGCGCATTCTCAACGAGGTGATGGAGCTGAAGTTCCGGGTCGGCCAGCTTCTCGGGCTTGCCCGCGCTCTTGTAGAAGGCCGTTTCGGTGAGCACGGAAAGGAACCCGATGTCGTCCTGGGTCGCACCCTCGAGGCCGGCTTCACCGCACTTGAAGGACTCGCAGATATTCCCAAGGCTCGCGTTGGTCGCGGCCTTGTCCTTGAGCAATGAGCCGAAAGCCCGGTGGACTTCGTCGTCCCGGGTGAGTTCCATGGCCCGGCGGTAGAAAGCGGATACGTCTTCCTCGACGCCGAGGACTTTCTCCATGACCTGATCAATCGGCAGGCATTCCCGTTGATTCATTATGTCTCCTTGTCCGGTTGTCGAACCGGGTGTTTGGATTCGTAGCTGTATTCAAGCATCCCGAACCAGGAGCCGGTTCCCCGGATGCCGTCGATTTCGACCTGGAGCAGGTCGGCACGGGCATTCTCGATTCCGGCCAAGCTGCCGGCGATTGCTACTCCGTGACTACCAGTCTGCGGCTGGTCGTGGCCGTGCGCAGGAAGAACACGCCGGGAGAAACATGCCGGGGATTGTCGACTGCCCGGCCGGTGGCGTCGAACAGCGACAGGCCGGAGTCTCTCAGCTCGACCGGCAGGCAGGCGCGGGAAATGACCGTCGGACGGAGAGGGGTCGAGGGGTCGAGAGTCCAAGGATTCGAGGGTCCGGCGATGCCGGTGACCGAACCGCGCAGGATGGATACGGTCGCTCCGGAGTAGTCGGTCGTGTATACCCGGTTGTCCTGTGGGTTGTAGAGCAGGGTCGACGGGTGCCTGCCGACGCCGACCCGGGCAATAACCGAGCCGGTTATCCCGTTCAGCACCAGCACGGTGTCGTTTCTGACTGCGCAGAAGACGTGGCCGTGCTGTGGCGCCGCACAGAACCCCTCGGGACCGGCCGTCGTCGGGATGTTCATTATGACCGTGTCTGCCGCGCCGTCGATTACCGAGATGGTGCGGCTCGAGTTGTTGCCGACGTAGACGCGGCTCTCGGCCGGGTCGTATCCGACCGAACCCGGGTACTCACCGGTCGTGAGCGTCGCCACGACCGTGTTGGTGGCACAGTCGATGACGGACACGGTCGAGTCGTCGTTGTCGGTGGTCGCGGTGTAGACCTTGTTTTCCCGCGAGTTCCAGCAGAGCTTGTTCGGTGACGGGCCGACCGGAATCGTGGCGATGATGGTATTGGTCGCGCAGTCGATTGCCCGGACCGTGCTGTCGGAGCGGGTCGCGACGTACACCCGGTTGTCGGTCGAGTCGTAGCAGACCCCGTAGGGCTTGGCGGGAAACGGGATGGTCGTGTCGATGGCGTAGGTCGCGCCATCCATCACGGTGACGACGTACGGACTGTGTCCGAGCAGGTAGAGTTTGTTGTTCGACGAAGACCAAACCCCATCCCATGGCCGCGTGCCGAGGCTCTCGGTCGCGATGACGACGTTGGTCGCACCATCAATGACGCTCACTGTCTTGCTCCGTTCGTTCAGGCAGAACACTTTGTTGTTCAACGGGTTGTAGAGGATAGCGTGCGGTTCTTCGCCGACTGTGACGGTGTCGATGACGGCATTGGTCGCACCATCAATCACGGTCACGTTGTCCCCGCCCCAGTTCGCGCAGTAAACGTAGTCGTCCTGCGTGTTGTGGCAGAGCATGACCGGCGTGCTGTCGGCCGGCACGGTTACCTCGAACCACTGGGCCGGTGCGGCGGTCACGGCCAGAGTGGTTACTATCACGACGAGAAAGGATCGCATCGTCTCTCCTTTTCCCGGGCAGGTCCCGGGACATCCTGCTTTCGGTTTGCCTCAATCACGTGCGCCCTTGAATGGCCGAGAACACTGAAGCCGTCTGGCCTCCTGCGAGGTCCGGATTCGTCTCCCGCGCATTCGCATCAACAGTGTAGACCGACCGGTCAGGGGAGTCAAACCGGGGGCGATGGCCGCGAGACACTCCGCCGTTGCTTGTCCCGGTTCCCGCCTGCCCGACTTGACTGTTCCCTCCGGCATACATACGCTAGTTGGGATGTGTACTGCACGTTTGCTGTTTGGGTCACGGCTGCCGGCCGGGATGCTGGCAATCATACTGTTCGTCGCTACCGGGCTCGGTGACTGGGAATCGCTCGGACCGGACGGGGCGTACGTCGGCGCAATGGTGGTGTCGCCTCTTGACGCGGATATCATCTACGCGGCGCTGAACGATGCCTCGAACACCAGCACCCGCGTGCTCAAGACCACAGATGGCGGCGCGTCGTGGGATATGGTTGCGCCGATGAGTTACGGCACGCCGCACAAGATGGCGGTGGACGTGTCGAACAGCGACATCGTCTACTGCTGTTGCCGAGCCGGCTACATCTACCGGACGACCGACGGCGGAAGTTCCTGGACCCGGGTGTCGCTGCCGGCTGCCGGCTACTGGCTTGAGGTCGACCCGTTCGTGCCCGGCCGGGTGTACGTCGCCGGGTACAACTTCTCCGATCTTGCCCGGATGGCACTGTACATTTCGACTGATTTCGGCCAGACATGGACCACGTCGGTCGCCGACCCAACCGGTACGTCTTACGCCTACGCCTGCGCGACAAGCCCGACCGACTCCGGCACGGTCTACATCGCCGGCTGGCACGGTCGGGCCTATCGTTCGACCGACAGCGGTGAGAACTGGGAGTCCATCCAGGGTGACTTGCCGACCGACATCTACATCTACTCCTTCGCCGAAAACCCGGGCAATCCCTCGATACTAGTCGTCGGCACCTCGGCCGACGGGGTGTACCGCAGCACCGACGCGGGGGCAACGTGGTCGGAGACAGGCAGCCTGCGCCAGGTCTACCATGTCGAGTTCTCGAGAGTCGCTCCGAACGTCGGGTACGCGGGCTACGACATGATGTACGTGACGACGGATTCGGGCGCGACGTGGAGCTGCCCGAGCCCCGGGTTGCGATACAGCAACATCAAGGCGGTCTCCGCTCATCCATCCGAACCCGGCCGCGCGTTTGTCGCGGGCGCCTGCGGGGTCTGCCAGACCGACGACACCGGCACAACTTGGATACCCATCCACCACGACGTGCGGCTTTCTACGATATCGACCATCAGCGTGAGCCCGGCCAACCCGAACCATGTGTACCTCGAAGCCCACGAGCAGGGTGTGTTCAAATCCACCGACCGGGGCGATTCCTGGACCAAGTGCGGCGCGTTCCTGTCCTACGGTTTCATCTGCGGCATCGGCATCCTGCCCGGCACGGACGCGGACACGCTGTTCGCGCTCGAAGGCAAGGGTTGAGGAACCGCCCAGCTCTTCAGGAGCACTGACGGCGGCGCCGTCTGGCAACTACGGGAATCTTACTACGCGAACGGTGGTTTCTTTGTCGTGCATCCCGACAGCACTCATCTCATCCACACCGGCGGCATGGGACCATCCTCGGTTTCGTACGTGCCCACGGTCTCACACTCGACCGACGGGGGCGGCAGCTGGCAGCGCAGGCCGCTGACAACCGCCGGCAGGGGATACGCGCTGTGCACTGCGTTCACCCGGTCTGAACCCGGGCTGGCGTACACCGGGGGGCATGTCGACAGCTTCGGTGTGTTCTTCCGCTCGACCGACTGGGGCAACACCTGGGTCGAGACGGCGACCTCGCCGGACGACACCATCTACGCAGTCGCGGCGCACCCCGACAGCGTCGGTCTCGTCTATGCGGCGACCCCGGGCGGGCTGTTCCGTTCCTTCGACCGGGGCGAGTCCTGGAATTCCATCTTCGACCAAGACGCGCGGGCGATTGCGCTCCGGCCCGGTTCGCCGGACACGATTGTCGTCGGTGGCAACGACGGCGCATACGTTTCCGGTGACGGCGGCGAAACCTGGCAAGAGACTAGTACCGGGCTCGACCCGCCGCGGGTCGCATCACTTGCGTTCGCCCGGACCGACCCGGTGACGCTCTTCTGCGGCACCGACGGCGGGGCTTGCTACCGGAACTCATCCCTGACCGGGGTCAAGGAGCAACGGGCTCCGACGCCTGCCGGGCCGAGGATGAGTGCGAGCATCATCCGCAACGTGTTGGACCTGGACGTCGCGACCGCACCCGGCCCGGGGCTGTTTCGGGTCGCCCTGTTGAGTACCACCGGCCGCAGGGTCATGGTCCTCGCGTACGGCCCGAACGATGTCCGTCACCTGAGCCCCGGCGTGTATTTCGTACGCGGCCGGGGCCTGAACCGGAAAGTCGTGATTCAGCGTTGATAATGTCCGGACTGAAGATACGGGTCTACCGGGAGTCGGACCGGGCCGAGCTGCTTCGACTGTGGGAGAAGTGCGGACTCGGGGCGTGGAATCCCGACCTCGGCGAGACAATCGACCTGAAGGTCGCACACAGCCCGGAGGGGCTGTTCGTCGGGATCGTCGAAAGCAGGCTTGTCGCCTCAATCCTGACCGGGTACGACGGCCTGCGGGGCTGGCTGTACCGATTAGCCGTGAGCCCGGATTGCCGCCGCCTCGGCAATGGCCGCCGGATGGTCCTGCATGCAGAAGAGTGGTTGCGGCAGCAGGGGTGCGTGAAGGTGAAGCTCCAGGTGGAGGATGTGGGACAGGAGGCGGTTTCGTTCTACGAGAGGCTTGGCTACAAGGTCCAGCCTCTTGTGAGTATGTTCAACGGCTGGACATACACTCCTGACTGTTCGGGACAAGCCCGGGGCATCGCAGTCACACCCGCTGCGTCCATTGACGAGGGCGCGGCCCTGATTTAGTATCACCTGCGATGAAGATACTGGTCGTTAACTGGCGTTGCATCAAGAACCCGCTCGCAGGCGGGGCGGAGATATATTTCCAAGAGATATTCCGACGCCTGGTAGAACGCGGGCACGAGGTAACGCAACTGGCCGAGCGGTTCAAGGGGTCCGAACCCGAGGAAGTGATTGACAGTATCCGCGTGCTGCGGATGGGCGGGAAGAACACGTTCAATTTCGCGGTGTACCGGAACATCGGGCGCGTGGTTGACGAAGGCGGGTATGACATCGTAATCGATGACCTGAACAAGATTCCGTTCTTCTCGCCGTGGAAGGTGAAGGTCCCGGTGCTGGCAATCCTGATGCACCTGTTCCGGGGCAGCATCTTCCGCGAGACGGTATTCCCATTGGCCTCGTATGTGTGGCTGACCGAGAGCATGATTCCATGGGTGTACAAGCGGTGCCTGTTTGCGGTGCTGTCGGACAGTTCAAGGCAGGACGTGGTACGGCTGGGGATTCGGCCGGAGCAAATCACGGTGATTCCGCCGGGTACTGATTTCACCCGGTTCACGCCGGACCGGAAGATCAAACGGACGCCGGTGTTGCTGCATGTGGGCCGGATAAAGCGGTACAAGTCCGTTGACCACCTGCTGCAGGCGGCGAAGCTGTTGCGCGAGCGGGATCGGGCATGTCGGGTTGTGATTGTCGGCACCGGCGATGACCGACCGAGACTGGAGCAGTTGACCGTGAAGCTGGGACTGGAGGACATGGTTGAGTTCACCGGTTTCATCTCCGAAGAGGAGAAGGTGAACTGGTACCGCCGGTCGGCCCTGCTGGTGGAGAACTCGGTCAAGGAAGGGTGGGGCCTGATTGTGATGGAGGCAAACGGGTGCGGGACACCGGTGGTGGTGGCGCGTTCGCCCGGGCTGGTGGATTCGTCGCGGAACGGAGTGAACGGGTTGTTCTACGAGTATGGCAACGTCACGGACCTGGCCGGGAAACTGGAGCGGTTGCTCGGGGACGACGAGCTGAGACAGAAGCTGGGACGGCAGGCAATTGACTGGGCGCACCAGTGGACCTGGGACGGCGCGGCGGATGCAACCGAGGAAGTTATCAGGCGGACGATGGAGGAATGAAGGGTTCAAGGAACCGAGGGGTCAAAGGGCCGAGGGTGAGAAGAAAAGACTCACGGATTCGAGGATTCGGGGGGTCGATGGGTCGGAGACTTGGAATCCCTCCTGTCGCCATCACCATCGGCGACCCGGCCGGTATCGGGCCGGAGATCATCATCAAAGCCCTGGTCCGGATGCGACTGAAGGATGTGTTGCTGATCGGGCCACGCGCGGTGTTCGAGGCCGAGCAGCGGAAGCAGCACGCCTCAGTCCTGGCCGGGACCAGGGTCGATGACGTGGGTCGAACCGGGCGGTTCTCGATGGGCCGGGTGCAGAAGCGGTGCGGGCAGGCGGCGCTGGCCTGTCTTGAGCATGGCGCGGAGTTGCTCGCCCGGGGTGAGATATCGGCACTGGTGACCGCACCGGTGTCGAAGGAAACGCTGCGCCTGGCCGGGTTCCGGTGGCCGGGCCAGACCGAATTCCTGGCCGAACGGCTGGGCGCGAAGCGGTACGCGATGCTGGCGTGGACCCGGACGTTCAAGGCGGTATTCGTGACGATTCACCTGCCCCTGGCCCGGGTGGCGCGACACGTCACGGCAACGGCGGTCGTTGAGAAGACGACGCTGCTGGATGAGTTCCTGCGGATCGAGGGAAACCCGGAGCCGCGGATCGGGGTGATGGCGCTCAACCCGCACGGCGAAGAGTTCAGCCTCGGCGAGGAGGCGCGAATCGCGGACGGTATCCTGCGCGCGCGGCGCCGGGGCATTGATGTCGCCGGGCCGTTTCCGGCCGACACGCTGGTTGGCCGGGCCGGGTTCGACGGGCTGGTCGCCATGTACCACGACCAGGCGATGATTCCGGCGAAGCTGTCGGGTGGCGGGGTGAACGTCACGCTCGGGCTCGGCCGGATTCGTACCTCTCCCCTGCACGGCACCGCGTTCGACATCGCGGGTCGGGGACAGGCCCGGCTCGATTCCATGATTGCCGCAATCCGACTGGCACGCCGGATTGCGCAACGCTGAGACCAACGGAAAACAGGAGGCGGTTCGGGACTAGGAGGCGTCGGCGTCGGCCCGGTCCTGGCCGGAGAACCTGGCCTGGTAGCGTTCCCAGGCCGCGCGCCGGACCCGCTCCATTTCCTGGATCGTCGACGACGATTCGTCGAGCCGTCCGAGGAAAAGGAGTGTATCGGCAAGGGTGGTGTACGCCCGCTGGGCATTGGGGTTGATCTTGATGGCGCGTCGGCAGAGGGTCAGGACCGACGAGTAGTCTTCCCGTTTGAAGTGCAGGTCGGCGAGCAGGGTCAGCGCGTCCGAGTCTTCCGGGGCAACCCGGACCAGGTGTTCCGCAGTCGCAGTCGCGTCCGGAACCCGGCCTGCGTCACGGTAGGCACGGCTGAGCCGGGCCAGGAAGCCGGGGTTGTCCGGTTTGTTCTTCGCAAGGCGCTCGAGCGCCTTGATTGCTTCGGCCCGGAAATTGAAGTACTCGTAGAAGCCGCTGGTGAGTTCAGGGTCGTTGCCGAACCGGCGGAGGATATCCTCGTAGATATCGATGGCGTCGTCGGGTCGGTCGAGTCGGCGCATGCAATCAAGCAGGTAGAAATACGCGGCCGGTTCCCCGGGGTCTTCGTCGGCGGCCGCGGCAAACTCGCCGGCGGACTGTTCAATCATGCCTTCGTGGTAGTAGTCCCGACCCAGCCGCTGGTGTGGGTTTTCGGCGGTCGGATCGACCGCGTGGGCGCGGCTGTACTCGGCGAGGGCAGCGTCGAATTCACCCTCCGTGGAAAGGAACCCGCCGAGCGCGGTGTGGGCCCGGACGTTGTCCGGGTCAATCTGCAGTGCCCGTCGATAGGCGGCCATGCCCTTTGGGGTGTCGCCGGAATACTCGTAAAGGACGCCGATGCCGATGTGGAGTTCGATTACGTCGGGCAGCGCGCGCAGGGCCTGCTCGAACAGACCTTCGGACCGCGAAAAATTGGCCAGGTAGAGATAGCGCACCGCCTCGCAGGCGAGCGTGTACGGATGGTGGCGGTTGATTTCCAGGGCACCGGCGCAGATTTCCTCAAGCAGCTCCTCGCGTGTCAGCAGGTGAGCACACAACGCGGAGAGGTAGCGGGCGTTGAGGTTCGCCGGATCGGCGGCGAGCGCGCGGGTGAACAGATCGAGCGCTTCGTTTTCGTCTTCGCGCCAGAGCGCGGCGCGACCCCGCATTACCAACCGGTTCGCTTGGGCTTGAGGTGAATCCATCATCACCTGATTCTACTCTGTCTGCGGATTCTGGCAACACCCGAATTGCTGCGGTTGACCGGCCGGGTCTCGACCAATAGCATGTCAGCAGCGTAATTGCCACGAAAGGAGAGTTGCATGAACCCGAAGACCGACGCAGAAGTCGTACCGGGTCTGTCCTGAAGGATAAATGTGACCGGTTCAAGTGAGGTTGTCGAGCGCAGGCGGGAGCGGCTGGTGCTGGCCGGGCTACTGGTCGGCGCCGCACTTCTGCGGTTCGCGTACTTGTGGTGGTATGCCCGCCAGTTGCCGTTCGCCCAGTTCCCGTTCGGCGACTCGGAGATATACCTTGACTGGGCGCGGCGGATTGCGGCCGGGAACCTGGTCGGGCCGGGTGTATTCTACCGCGCACCGCTCTACGCGTACGTGCTGGCCCTGTTCCTGAAGTTTGTCCCGGGCGGCCTGATGGCCGTGTACCTGGTCCAGATGGTGCTCGGCCTGGGAACGTTGCTGCTGGTGTATGCCTCCGCGCGCCGGATTGCCGGGCGGCCGGCGGCGCAAGCCGCGCTGGTAATTGCGGCCCTGGTCGGCAGCCTGCCGTTCTTCGAGACCAAACTGCTGGCTACGAGCTGGGTTGTATTCCTGGTCACGCTCGGCACATGGCTGGTGTTCGGTTCCGCTGCGAGATCGACATGGAGCCGGTTCTGTGCCGGGCTGGCGTTCGGCGCTGGTATCCTCGCCTGGCCGGGCGCCGGGCTGGTGGTGCTGGCGGTGGTCGGATTCGAGTTGCGGGCCGGCGGGAAGGCGTTGCGTCGGGTCGCGTTGATTGTCGCGGGGTGTACGGTCGCGATCATGCCGGCGACCATCCACAACCTCATGGTTGGCCGGGATTTCGTGCCGGTCAGCGGAAACGGCGCGTTCACCTTCTACCAGGGGAACAACCGGTTGGCTGCGGGAACCATGGCCCACCCGCCCGAAGTGTACGAGGCCGGGTCAGGAGGACGACACTTGACCGGTATCGCGGACCAGGAACGGTTCGAACGGGAGTATGCGGAACAGGCTGCGGGCCGGTCGTTGCGTCAGTCCGAGGTGAACGGATTCTGGCTCGGCCGGGGACTGCGCTGGATTGCGGGAAACCCGGGGGCCGCGCTGACCCTGTTCGGTCGCAAGCTCGGGCTGGTGGTGGTGAACTACGAGTCGCCGTCCAACTACGACTACGAGGTGGAATTGGAGACGGTATGGCCGCTACGACTATTCGCCATGCGGTTCGGCCTGCTGCTGGCACTGGCCGTTGTCGGGTTCGTCGTTGCGAGCCGCCGGCTGTGGGGTCCAGCCTCGGCCCCGATACTCGGTACGACGGCTGCGTTGCTCATGTTCTACGTGTCGGCCCGGTATCGAGTGCTGATGGTGCCGGTGCTGGCGGTCGCGGGCGGAGTCGGTCTGACCGGGCTGTATGCCCGGGTACGTCGGCGCGGTCGATGGTTCCTGCCACTGGCCGCCGGGCTGGCGACGCTGTTGCTGTCGGCCCTGCTCCTTGAACTGCCTCTGCGTCGGGGTTCGAACCTGCTGCGCGCGAACGGTTTTCGTAACCTGGGCGAGGTGTGGTTACGCCGGGCACAGGACAGCAGTCGGGCGGCCGCCGCGCTGGAACGGGCGGTTCTTGTCCAGCAACAATGCATGGATCCGCGGAGTCGACAGGAAGCGGTGGCGCTTGCTGAGATCCAGGAATTGCTCCAAGCCACGCGCGTAGGGGATGGTCCCGATTCCCGGGGCCTGCTCGGAAAGTCGGGACAGGTTCTGGCCCGCGGTGACACTGCCGGGTTTTTGATGTTACTGGAGCAAGCGCTGGCCGGCGACTCCGGGATCAAACAGGCCTACCTTCAACTCGGGACGATTCATGGTCGGCAGGGGCGACCGGCGGCAGCCCGGCGCGTGTTCGAAACCGGGGCCCGACGTTTCCCGGACGACCCGGTGCTTCTGTACAATGTGGCGGTAGCGGCACTCGACCAGGGCGATTCCGGAGCCGCGAGGAATGCGGCCAGCCGCGTGCTGGAGTTGGTACCCGGTCATCCGTGGGCCGCGGAAGTCGTTCGACGGGTGGGTTCTCGCTGAGACGAAGTATCGTGGTCAGTTTTCGGTTGTAACAGGAGGCGCGGGGCACCGGCTGGCCCAGCCAATGCCCCGCATGGTCGTCCCCATCAGAGTGCAGGCTAGTTGCGTGGTGCAGGAGCGCCAGCACCACCCGAGAGAGAACCTCACTCCAGCTCGGTCAGACTCTCCGTGCCCAACGTCACAAATCAGTAGTGCAGGACGTGTGCCAATACGTGATGGTTGATTAACCATGAATATAACATACTACATACCAGCATGTTAGCATCAACAGCCGAATCGCCGAAGGCACACAGATCTCTGGTGGATTGGCGTATTATACTACGTCAGCGCCGAAAAAGACGGCGTTGATGGTTGCTGGGAATGACAGCTAAATGCTGTAGTCGGCTATCTTCCGGCGCAGGGTATCGCGATGGATGCCGAGCAGCTCGGCTGCCCGCGACTGGTTGTTGTCGCACCTGGTCAGGGCTTCGACGATTGCCCTCTTCTCAACGTCCCTGATGTTGAGGCTGCCGACCAGGTCCTCGAGCGTCCTTTTGACTTCGTCGGGCTGGCGTCGGTTCGTGAACTGAAGGAATCCGACCGTTGAGATTATGTGTCCGATCGAGATTGCCTGGCTCCCATCGTGCCGGGCGCGTTCGTAGGATTGTTCGAGCGTGCTGCGCAGGGTGCGCATGTTGCCCTGCAGAACGTCGTTGGTGCCCGCGACGTACTCACTTACGAGTTGGTGCAGGAACTTGATCGCAGTGCGGTCGATTTCAAGCCGGCGGTCATTGCGCGGGTTGGCGTTCAGTTCGTCAACGATAAACCGGAACATCTCGTGCAGGTCCTGTTCGACAACGACTGGGTCTTCACCAAGCCAGCGCGCGCGTAGTGAAGGAATCGAGATGCACTGCTGGACTATCCGGCTGTAGAAATCGGGCCGAAAGGACATCTGGAGGTCTTCGATTGTGCAGTTGGTCGCCGCGATAATGCGCATCTCGACCTGGACCTCGGTTGAACTGCCGAGGCGTCGGACGCGCTTGTTTTCAATCACGCGCAGGAGTTTGAGTTGGACGTCGGTTCCGACGTCGCCGATTTCATCGAGGAACACAGTTGACCCGCGGCTGGCTTCAAAGATGCCCGAACGATCGGCAACCGCCCCGGTGAACGCACCCCGGACGTGACCGAACAACTCGTCCTGAAGCAGGCTGTGGTCAAGCGATGCGATGTTGACCGTATGGGGCAGGTCGCGGTCGGGGTCGTCAGCGACGTACCGGTGACTGCAGCGGTGCAGGGCATTGGCCACCAGCTCTTTGCCGACGCCGGGTTTGCCGAGCATCAGGACGACCGAATCGCCCAGGCCGACGCGTTCGATTTCGCGGGCGAGGGCGACCATCTTGCGCGACTGGCCGATGACCATCCGGTGACGCGTGCGCCAGTGCTCGCGTTCCGTATCACTCAGGGGCCGGAGCGCGATTGCATCGGCACGCTCGGCAACGGCATCTCCGTCGGCGGAGTTATCCTCAACCGGGACGAACGAACAGACACCTTGGCCCGGGTAGATGATGAAGCTGGCGAAACGCTGGGCTTTGAGCAGGGCAGCCGGGCTGAGCACAAACAGAACCGGGACAATCGGGTCGACATCGTTCTGGCGCATGAGCGCGTAGATGACGAACCCTTGGAATGCCTGTTGGTCGAAGTCCATGGGGATGACGTGTTTGAACTCCGGGTAGCCGGCGAGCTTGTTCTCGTCCTTGACGTCGGAGTAGTCGATGTTCTGGATGACGAGAGCAACGAACCGGCCGTGATTCCGGGCGTACCAGTCTTTGAGTGAAGAGTAGCAATCGACGTGCTCGAAGTTGAACTCGCGCTCCAGCCGTCCGCCGTCGTACGCGCGCAGGCGTTCGGTCAACGCGGCATAGCTCTTCTTGAGACCGTCGACAACCAGTATCGTCGGAAGTGCAGTAGCCATATCGTAGTTCAAAGAGAAACGCCGAATCTCGGGTGGCTGTCCTCACAGAGCACACCCCGGTCATGCTTCAGCGTATCAGGCGGATTATAGCAGTCTGGGAACTGAGTGCAAGCTCGGCGGCGCAAAATAAAGCGGGGCGGCGTGATTCTACGCCACCCCACTCGGGTTGTGCCGAAATACTCGGCTACCTCATCTGCATCTCTCTACGGCATCAGCGACTGAGCACCAGTTTGCCCCACGCTTGACCGGTTCCGGCGTGAATCCGATAGAAGTAGATGCCTGGTGCGACCTGTCGGCCATGCATGTCGGTGCCGTTCCACTCGAAGCTGGCGCGGCCTGCGCCGAGCGTGGTTCGTTCGGACTGACGCACCAGGCGGCCGGTTCCGTCGTAGATCAGCAGCGTGACCGGTCCTGGTGAGGCAGGCAGGGCGGATATGTACGTGATCTTCGTGAACGGGTTGGGTCGAACCTGGACGTTCATGTTCGTCGGTTCAGGCAGACGTCCCGGGCCTTCGGATATGCCGACCTGTGTGAACCCGACCACTTTCAGGATCTGGTTGGACGGATTCGATGTCCACTGCATGATAGTTGCCCACAGGTTGCCGTCACGCCGGTCGAACTCGACGCCGCGCATGTTCCAGTCGGTGTTGCCGAACTGGAAGCTGTTCTGGATCGAACCATCGGACCGCTCCATCTGGTACATGCAGCATGAGTCTAGCGCCGTGCCGCCGGCGTTGAACCAGGTGAACATGTTGAGCAGGTACGGTACGCCGTCGACCGGGAGAGGCCATTCGAGGGCGAGGCAGCGCGTGCCGTAGTTGCCGCCGAGCGGGTGGACGATTGTGTCGAGAACGGTGCCGAGGGTGTCGGTCACGAAGATACGCAGGGGCTGGATGCCGTTGTCGCGCCGGTCGGAGATGTAGAGCGTGTGTTCCTCTTCATGCTCGGTGATGCCGACGGGGTAGTGGACGTAGGGTATGTTGAACTGGCTGACGACCGTGCCGGTGGGTGTAATCTTGTACACCTTCTTGCTCGCGGTCGCGACCAGCCAGAAGTTGCCGTCGTAGTCGCAGTAGTCGATGCCGGTGCAGGAGTCCTCAGGGATGGCGACCGTGCCCATCTGGGTCAGGAGGCTGTCGTCCGAGTACTTGTAGATAGTCGAACTCATGAAGTAGACGCAGTAGATGGCGTTCTCGTCCGGTCGGTGGGCCAGGCCGTAGAGCCCCCACTGGGTCGGCATGCCGGGGCAGATCTTCGGACCCCAGATGATGGTGCCGGGCGGGTCAGGTGGCACTCCAATCCGGTACCGGAAGGTGTAGGTCCATTCGTAGTCCGAGCTGTCGGCGTGCACGACCAGCGTGCAGTTGACCATCGTGCCGGGTGGGATCGAGTTGTCGACCGACACGCCGAACCGGTCCGCGTCGTTGGTCACAGTCGAACCCGCGGGTACGTTGCCGAAGTCGGACAGCGAATCTACTATCTCAAACAGGTTGTTGTCCGAGCGCAGGATCCCGGTCACATTCTCGGCCATGCCGTTGCCGGCGTTGCGCAGGGTGACAATAATCGTGCCGTTCTCACCCGGGTCGAACCGGTGGTTGTTGTTACCTCCGGGCGGCGGATCGTCCACCACGTTGCCGACATAGCGCATGTTCGGAATCGTGACGCCACCCCCGCCTGCCATGGTTGTGCCTTCGTGCGGGTAGATGGGTGTATGGGTCGCGCCACCGACCGAATGCTGGGCGTGGCCTTCGGAGATGGTGACATACACCATTCCCGGAGCCGTGGCCATGGTCGCAAGAACCGCCTGGCCGGTCGCATCGGTCCGCTCTACCACGTAGAAGTCACCCGGCTTCCACACGCACACCAGCGCGCCCTCGACCGGCTGGCCCCCGACTGTGACCGCAACCGGCATGTTGTACGGCCCGGTGGGGATGCTGTCCGGGTACGTGACCACCGGCGTGCCGGGCGTGCCGGCCCAGACCGGCATCGACGGGTCGCCGAGCGTCAGGTACATCCAGATGTTGTAGTAGTACGGACTGCCCGGCCAGTACTTCGCGATGTAGGCATCCATGTAGCTCATCTGGCCCGCGACGCTGAACTCCGGCCCGACGTAATCACGTACGCCCGGCACGGTGATTGTCCAGGTATCGGTCATCGCCCGCACCACGGTCGAACACTGTCCGTGGTTCGGGTAGGTATAGCTGGCCTGGGTCGCGCCCAGCGCGCTCGCCGCGCCGCCCGGGTACTTCCGCATCCAGGCCTCGATGTGGCACTCACCGATCGAGATGTCGCCGCAGATGCAGGCCCAGTGCTGGGTCACCGGCGTCATGTCGCCGTTGGACAGCGCCGCGACGCTGGCATTGGTCCAGTTGCTGCCGCACCAACCAGTCCAGGCCGTGCCTGAGCCGTGGCCGCGGTAGGCCAGGATGCCGACACCGGCGTTGACCGCGTTGGTCACGTCGGTGTTGTTCTTGTACTGCCCCATGATGGTGTCCATCTCGGGGTCCCAGTACGGCTTGGGCATATTGTACACGCCCCGGATGCAGCCCGAGTACTTGGCCGGGTATTGCTCGTGGTGAGCGACCAGTGTCAGTTTGTCGAGCCAGTCGCCGCCGGCCGGGTCCTTCTGGTACTTCAGGATCTTGGCAATCTGGTTCTCGAGGTCGCCGACCGAGCTCGGCGACAGCCGCGCAAGGTTGACCTCGGGGTACTTGTCACCGGTCGGGTACGGGTCGATGTCCATGTAGTAGAAGTCGGACTTGCCCACGCCGGAGTAGGAACCGGTCGGAATCTGGGCGTACTCGCCGACCAGCAGTACGTACTGCAGCAGCGGCGGGGTGTGCCGGCCGTACTCCTGATGGATGGAGTCTTTGACTTCCGCCGCGGTGAAACTGGACTTGGTGATGACACGGGTGTCGTAGCCGCGCTTCTTCACCCATCCGAGCAGGCTGTCGTGGAGCATCGAGTTCGTGCCATAGGTCTGGTGGCAGAACACCAGGTAGCGCACGCCCTCGTCGTAGTCTAGCCGGGGCTCGAGCCGCAGCTCGGAGAAGTTGTCGATGAAAGCGGCGTAGGCCGTGTAGTTCCAGTCCGGGACCGAGCTCGGGTAGCTGCCGCCGGAGTAGTCGACTTCGATCCTGACCTTCGTCGCGAGCGTCACCTCGCCGCGGGCCGGGTTCACCTGCACCGGGTAGACCTGCAGGTTGGCGACATGCAGGTCACGCCAGACCGCGGTCTCGATCACCCGGAGGTCGATACCGGGGAAGTTCACGTCCTGGCTGTAGAAGTCGCGGTCTATGACGAACGCACCGGGCTCCTC
>CBDUZK010000009.1:0-25743 GCA_965371675.1 uncultured bacterium
CCGAACCCGACGCACTCGCGGTGGATATTGGGAAACCGGTGCCGGAACATCTCCGGGTTGAGATGGGTCGCGTCCAGCAGGACGTACTCCTCGCCGCGCTGTTTCAGCTCGGTGTGAATCGCCCGCGCCACCACGTCGCGCGGCGCGAGCGACCCGTCGGGATGGTAGCGTTCCATGAACGCGGTCCCGTCCTGCGCGCGGAGAATCGCGCCTTCGCCGCGCACCGCCTCGGAAATCAGGAACGCCCGGCCGTTGATGGTGTGACCGTAGAGCGACGTCGGGTGGAACTGGATGAACTCCATGTTGGCGACGCGCGCGCCGGACCGGAAGCCCATCGCGATACCGTCCCCGGTCGCAATCACCGGGTTCGTGGTCTGCGGATAAACCTGCCCGATACCCCCGGTCGCAAGCAGCACGGTGCCGGCCCGGATGGTCACCAGCCGCCCGGAACCGGTGTCGAGCACCAGGACCCCGTCCACGCGACCGGCGTGAGACAGTAGGTCCACCGCGAAGTAATCCTCGGAGATGCAGGCATTCCTGTGTGAGCGCACCGCTTCAATCAGGCCCCGCTCGATTTCCAGCCCGGTGAAATCCTCGGCGTGCAGGATTCGCCGCCGGTGGTGTCCGCCTTCCTGCCCGAGGTCGAACCGGTCGTGCCCCCGGGCATCGACGTAGGTGGTGAACCGGACCCCGGTCTCGTTCAACTCCTGCGCGAGCACCGGCCCGGCCTGCGTCACCAGCCGGACGATTTCCTGGTGCGCAAGTCCGATACCCGCGGCGATGGTGTCGGCCGAATGCAGTTGCGGCGAGTCGTTGTCCGCGACCGCGGCCGCGATGCCACCCTGCGCGTAGTTGGTCGCCGACTCGGCGTCCTGTTTCTTGGTGATGACGAGCACGCTGCCAAGGGATGCCGCGCGATGGGCGAACCAGAGACCGGCGATGCCCGAACCGACAACGAGGTAGTCGACCCGCTGAGGCTCAGGCATGACGTATGCCCGCCTGTTGCCTAGAACCGGAAACGGACTTCGAGGCTGCGCGGCGACCGGCCGGCCCCGGCTTCCACCCGGCGCGACGAAGCGGGATCGCCCGCGAAGAAGGCGCAGTCAATCACGCTGATCAACCGGTTCAGCAGCAGTCCGCCGGCCGCAAAGCCCGCGTTCAGCGTCGCGGTGCGGGCCGACTTGCGGGTCCGCCAGTAGGAGAACCGGGCCGAATCCGACTGCCAGTCCCAGCCAGCGGCCGGGTCGAAATAGTGCGATTCATAGTAGCTCTGTCGTCCGGCCGCGCTGTCCGGAAAGCGGCTGCGCGCCTCGCGCCGGATGTCCTCATTGTACTCCTCGACGTTGTCGTACCGTTCAAGCGCCTTGTAGTAGGCGGCATCGGTCATCGAGATGTCCGCGCCGGCGTCACGCACCGCACTCAGGCGGGCGTCCTGCTCTCGGCTCGTAGCGAACATGGTCAGACCGGTCCAAGTGGCGATGATGGCGGCGTCCAGCCACATGATGGCTTCGCCCCGGGTGCGGTTGCCCAGCATTATCTGTCCGGAACCGGGGAGCGCCGCGGTACACAGCACCGCCAGGCCACGATTCGGGGAGGTCTCCGCGGCCGGCAGCATCACGGCAAACAGCAGAAGGGCGATTGTGATTTTCTTCACTTCAACTCCATTATCGCAAAACCAGCCTGGTATGCAAGACCGTCTCACCGTCGGTAACGTGGACATGGTACACGCCCGACGGCAGGTGGGCGATGTCAAGGTCGACCAGCCCGGGTTGCACCTGCCGGCGCAGCACCTCGCGGCCGGCCAGGTCGTACAGGGTCACGCAGCCGGGAAACTCCATGCCCGGCGTCTGCAGCCGGACCCGTCCACCGGTGACCGTCGGCAGGACGCGCAGCCCGGCCTTCGGCGACGCGGGCAGCTCTGCAATCCCGACCAGGTTCCAGTCGGTCAGTTTGGCGTATATGTCCCAGCCCTGGCTCCGGCGGTTATCGGTCCACGCCGCGGCGACCAGCCGGTCGCTGACCGCGATACTGCGGCCCACGGTCCAGTGGTGGTTGCCGGGAAATAGGTCCGGGTTGCTCAGTCGCTGGTTGCCGCTGATCCGGGACCGGTCCGCGCGGAACCGCTGGCAGTATATCTGCGGGCTGCCCTCACGTTCCCGCTCATCGTTGAACAGGACCGCCAGCCGGCCGTGGGAGTCGAAATCGCAGGTCGGTGAATAACAATCGGCCGGGCTGTTGTCGACCCCGATGTTGCCGCCGACCCGGGCCCCGGTCGAATCGAACCACTGGAGGTACACGTCGTACCCGTCGTTGCGCGTCTCCTCCCACACGACCGCGAAGCTGCCGTCATCGGCCACCGCCCCGACCGGGTAGCCCTGGTAGTGCTCGCCCGCGTCATCGTTCACCCTGACGTTCGTCCCGATGCGCGAACCGTCCGGCGCGAACAACTGGCAGTAGATGCTGGGTTTCGCCCCGGACCCGTCACGGTAGTCCATCCACGACACGAGGTGCCGCCCCCCGGGGTTGACCGCGACGCTCGCGTACACCTGGGTGACGCCTTCCTCGCCGACGTGGAAGTCCGGACCGACCGGGTTCCCGTCCGGGTCGAACCGCCGCGCGCGTATCTTGTACCCGTCCGTGGAGCGGGTATCCATCCAGACCGCGATTGCCCGGTTGGAATCGTCCATCGCGCAGTAGGAATACCACTTGATGCCGCCGGTCTCGGAGTTCACCGGGAAGTTGGCGCCGACCGGGTTCCCATCCCGGTCCATGAACTGGCCGTAAATGTTGAAGTCGTTGCGGAAATCGGTCCAGGTGACGAAGTAGCGACCATTCCCGGCCGCCGCGGCCGCGTAGTACTGGGAGGAACCCGGGCCGTCGTCATTGACCCGCAGGTTCGCGCCCACCCGGGTCCCGGTGCTGTCGAAGAGCACCCGGTAGATGTCAGTGTCTGCGCCGCGTTCATCTTCCCACGCGACGATACACGTACCGCGGGCGTCCATGTCGATTGAAGACACGCGCTGGAGCGAACTCGCGGTGTCCGAATTCACCCGGAAGTTGGCCCCGACCAACTGCCCGCTGCGGGCAACACGCTGCGCATACACGTCCAGGTCACCCTTGCGGCCGTCTACCCACGCGACCCAGTACCCGCCGTCCGGCCGTGCGATTGCGGTCGGCTCGCCCCGCCCGACGCCCCCGCTCTCGTCGTTCAACAGGAACTCGTCCCCCAAGGGTTGACCGGCTGCATCAAACCGCCGGGCATAGATATCCTCACCGCTGCGCCGGTCGGTCCATATCACCAGGAACTCGTCGTACCGGTTCCCGGCCGCGGTGCTGCTGAACTGGTCCACGGAACCCGGGTCCGTGCTCACCCGGAAGTTGTCGCCGACCTGCTCCCCGGCCGCGTCATACACCTGGGCGTACACGTCCCACTGCGAACGCCGGCGGTCGTCCCAGCACGCGATGAATCGACCGGACGGAGCAACGCCGATGCCCGGTGCCCACTGGATGCTGTCGTCGACCGTCACCTGCAGGTTGGACCCCAATCGACTGCCGCTCGCGTCGAACCGCTGCGCGAAGATGTTCCAGTCGTACGCATTGTGTCCGCGTCCGTCCATCCACACCACCACGAACCGGCCGGAATCGTCGCCCCGCACGTGCGGCTCGTACTGGTTGGCCATGCCGAGCGGGTCGTCGTTCACCCGGAAGTTGGTGTCGAGCGGCGACCCGTCCGGGTTCAGGAACTGAGCGAAGATATCGCCGGTGATGCCGAATCGCCGGTCGTCCCATGCCAGCAGCGACACGCCGTTGGGAGCGACGTGGACGCCCGAGATAATCTGGTCCCCGGGAACCCCGGAGTCGCTGACCCGGAAGTTGTCGCCGAGCCGTTCGCCGTCCGGCGCGTAGCGCTGGGAGAAGATGTCGGAGTTGCCGAATGCCCGGCGGTCTTCCCAGGAAAACAGGAAGCTGCCGTCGGAGCGCATGGCGGCCGCCGGGTCGCTCTGCCATCTCATCGCATAGTCGGTGTTGATGAGCTGGTTCTCGCCGAGCGGCGCACCGGACGAATCGTACAGCCGGAACCGGACGTCGGTGTCTCCACCGCTGAACCCGTACCAGGCGATAACGAAGTTGCCTTGCTCATCTGCCGCGATCGCCGGGCCGTTCTGTCTGCAGCCACCGGTCACGTCGTCGTTGCAGGGGAAGTCATCGCGGATGACGCTGTCGACCCCCGGACCCGGGACCCCGGGCCGGGTCCAGGAACGGACCGGTGCGGTGGCAAACGGGAGCGGACGCGGGCACGTCGCGGTGCGGCCTCCGAGCAGGCGCGCCAGTTCGTCCGCGTCAATCACCCGGTGCTGCGCCGGTCCGAGTGCGACCAGCAGCAGGCACGCGACCAGCAGCCTGATCATCGGATAATGGCCAGCTTGGTGAATCGGACCTCGCTCCTGCCGCCGGACTCGACCGCGAGCCGGACAACGTACAGGCCGGGCTCGAGGTCGGTGAGGTCCAGTTCGGTCTCATTGTCCGCGTCGGGCAGGGCCGGGCCGACCGTTTCATCAGCCACCGGCTCACCGGCCATGTCCAGCAGGCGGATACGCACCGTGGCATCACCCGGCCCGAGGTGGTAGCGGATTGTCACCCGCTTCGCGGCCGGGTTGGGATAGACGAAGAACGAACCGACGGTCTCGTCACTCGCCGGGGGCAGTTCCGGAAGCTCGTCATCCGACACGAGCCCGGTGTGACACGGGTCGTGGTACGCACAGGACCAGCGAACGCCGTCGGCCGGACCGGCCAGATCCCAGACGTACATCACCCCGTTCTCCGAGCCGACCGCCAGCTCGACGTCGCCGTCACCATCAAGGTCCACGACCAGCGGCGTTGCCGAAACCGGGGCGGTCGTCATCAACGGGAAGTAGCCGACCGTGTCCCCGTCAACGGTGTTGAACCCGAGCACGCCGTAGCGCGGGGAACCGATCAGCACGTCCAGCCGGCCGTCACCATCAACGTCGGCGACCGCGGGCGACGACACGTACTGGAAGTAGGTGTCGTAGTAGATGATCCAGTCGCCTGCCAGTTCGGACGTCAGGAACGTGGAGTCCTGCTTGAACGGGTAGTTGCTTACCAGTGTGCCGTTGCGGTTGAAGGCGAACAGGTCGTTCATCGCGGCGAGCAGCAGGTCAGGATATCCGTCCCCGCTCACGTCCGCCACCGCCGGGTGGCCGACGTATGGGTTGCGGATGATCTCGCGCGACTGGTACTCAATCTCACCGTTCAGGCTTACCACGAACAGCCGCTGGTCGAACTCGCTGCCCGCGACGACCGCGATTTCCTTTTCGCCGTCGCGGTCGAAATCCCCGACCACCGGCTGCGAGGTATTGTAGTAGGACACGTTGCTCAGCACGACCGGGAACCCGTCGACAGTCGTCCCGTCCGGGTCAAACAGGAACAGGCGGCCGTCAGCGGTCAGCACCACTATCTGCGGCCGGATCGTATCGGTCACCGCCACCGGGCCGCGAATCTCCGCGCCGATGTTGACCGGGAACCCGGGCAGGGTGTCGAACGTCCCGGTCCATGCGTAGAGCTTCATGTCGGTCGAGCCGATGATGATGTCCTTCTTGCCGTCGCCGTCCAGGTCGGCCAGCACCGGCGCGGCCAGGACCCGGTCTCCGGTCCACAGGACGCCCATGCTCGCGCCCGTACCCCGGAACAGCCGGACCGAACCGTCGCTGCCCGCTGCGACCAGCTCCGGCAGGTCGTCATACGCGATGTCCCCGATTGCGACGTCGCTCATCGTCGAAGTGGTCAACTCGGCGAAGGCGCCGTTGTTCGGGTAACGGAACCCGGACCCGTCCGCGCGCCAGACGCTAATCCGCCCGGTCGTATCCAATGCAATCAGTTCAAGCGAATCGTTGCCGTCGAGGTCAACCGCGTACGCGGACCGGAACGGGACCTCACGTCCCTCGTAGCTGACCGGAAACCCGGCCTGGTACAGGTCCCAGTTGATACTGATCGGGATGACCGTGTCCTTGAGCCGGTCGGTGGAATCGGCCTCGCCCAGCAACCGGATACTCAGGAAGCTCTTGCCGTAGTACCCGTCGGTGCTTGGTCGCGTGTCGACCGTGAACTCGTCGTTGTACCCGCCCTTGAAGAACGGGTCCCAGGG
Organism: uncultured bacterium; assembly: GCA_965371675.1. Taxonomy (GTDB): domain Bacteria; phylum Hydrothermota; class Tepidihabitantia; order Tepidihabitantales; family Tepidihabitantaceae; genus DSBX01. Next base: position 6,164 of record CBDUZK010000009.1, read on the forward strand.
CGAACCGTAGATCTCGTAGTCGGGCGACCATGATTGCCAGTACGGGACGTCGAAGTCCTGCACCCCGTCCGCTTCTTCGAGGTCCACACCCTTGCGCGCGGCGTCGATGTTGATGGCGTTGTACGGGCCGTAGTCCGCGATGACCGTCTCGTCGATGTGCCAGATCAGCAGGCCGGAACCGGGCAGGAAGAAATCGTACTCGCTGTCCTCGATCCCGATCAGCACCCCGTCCTCGACGTCGACCACAATCGTATCCGGCTTGTGTACGTCGACCTGCCGGTTCTCGACCAGGAAGTACTCGTCCGCGGTAATCGGAATCCGGATGATGCTCGGCATCGAGGTGTCGGCCCGTTGGGCGAACAGCGCGGTGTCGACCTCGGCCGAGTAGACCAGCACCGATTCCCGCGGTGTGGTGACTTCGAGCGGTATGATGAAACCGAGCTCGACCCGATGGAACGCATTCAGGAACCCGGGGATGACGCCGGGCGGAGCGCCGGCCCCGTAGTCGCCGAGCCAGCCGCCGTAGCCCATCAGGCCCCAGGCTCCGCAGCCCATCGTGACGCCGGTGACGTCGTACAGGTCGTACGCGCCGAGCAGATGCGCAAACTCGTGGCAGAGCGTACCGGACAGCCCGACCATGCCGAGGATGTTGGTCTGGTCGTTGTACATCGTATCCTGGCGCATCATCTCGGGCAGCACGGTCGCCTGCTCGATCCGGGTCGCGCCGCCATCGACCTTGATGTACGGCTCGCCCAGGTACGCCTCCAGCGCGCCGGACGGAATCTCACCGGCCAGCAGGTCGAACGGGCTGTCACGGCGCAGGCCGAAATCGGACTGGAGCCCGGACCCGGCGTGGAAGATGATGAACTCGTCGTAGTCGGCAAACGTGATGTCCGGGTCCAGGTCTGCAATCTTGAACGCGTCGCGCATCAACCGCACCAACCCGACCTCGACCGCCTGCCAGGAAGTCGAGTCGCCGTAGAACATCATGTCCCGCGGCATCTGGTACGCGTCCTTCTCCCCCGCCGGCATCACCGTGTAGTCGACAACCAGCCGACCCATCGACTGCGCCAGGTAGAAGTTGACAAGCCCCTCCATCTGGCGCTCGAAGTAGAGCTTGAAATGCGGCGGGTCGTACACCAGCCCCGAGTCCGGGTGCAGGAACCCGAGCGTGTCCATCTTGCCGTTGCCGGTCGTCAGCGGGGTCGTGTCCGCGACGAACTCGACCCGCAGGCACAGCACGCGCACCGTATCCTCACCGCCGGCCCGCATGCGCAGGATGCGCGCCTTGTCGGTATCGGTCCGCTGGAAACGGAACCGTTCGAACACCGGCACGTCCGCCTGCATGCTTGTGTAGTTCTGCACGAACCGCGCGGCCTGCTCGGGTCCGCCGGGTACGGGCACGCCGCCGGAGCGTGTCAGCCGCAGCTCGCCTGCGGACGCGACCACCAGAACCCCGAACATAAGGAAAAGTGTAGCTGCAAGAATCCTGCTCAGAAAACCTCCTGGCCGGAACGCCTCGCCACGCGGCTCGGTGTTCCATCTGCTGTGCTGCATCGAATCAGAAACGGAGAGAGAGGGATTTGAACCCCCGATACCCTTGCGGGTATACGTGATTTCGAGTCACGCGCCTTCGTCCACTCGGCCATCTCTCCGTGAAAACTCCAGATTGTCAAGCGGTCGGTTTGCCGTCCGCCGACCCCGGAAGAACTCCTGCATCAGGCCGGCCGCCTCCTCCCTGAGCACGCCCGCCCTCACCTCAAACCGGTGATTGAACCGGTTCTCCGCGGCCACGTCGTACACCGAGCCCAGGCACCCGAACTTCGGGTCCGGCGCGCCATACACGACCCGGTCCGGCCGGGCCAGCACCAGCGCCCCGGTGCACATCAGGCACGGCTCAATCGTGCTGTACACGACGGCGCCGGCCAGCCGCCAGTCGCCGACTGTCGACGCCGCGGCGCTCAGCGCGATAATCTCGGCGTGGGCGGTCGGGTCCCCGAGTGCCTCGGTGCGATTGTGCCCGCGCCCGACAATCTGTCCGTCCCGGACCACGACGCATCCGACCGGCACTTCCTTCGCCTCCGCCGCAGCCCGCGCCTCGGCCAACGCCAGCCGCATCCACCGTTCGTCAACCAGTTTGTCACTCAAGCACCGCGCCCGGCGTGAGTCGAACACGCAACCTACGGATCCGTAGTCCGTCACTCTATCCAGTTGAGCTACGGGCGCATCACTTCACCGGCCCAAATTCTAAGGGCGTGCCCACTGGAGTCAAGATGGACCCCGACCCGGCTACGCCGGACGCCCGGCACGTGACGCTTCAGGTCTGACGCTTGATGCTCTCTCTCTTCCATCCTCATTCCTCCATCCTTGTTCCTTAGTCTACATCCCGGGTTGACACCCCCGTATCGTTTGCATTACAATGACTCAAGGTTCTGCACGCCGCAGGACAACTACGATTCGGGGAGCGTCGCACGCGCGACCAGGGAACTCCGGGACGCTATCGGAGGCGCAATGACCACGTCCGGTTCGTCCGCCGACGGGAACACCGAACAGCATCGGTTTACGGCCGAACTGCAGGCTCTCTGCGACCATACCGAGGTGCTGCTCTGGTCGATCCGCGAGGACCCGGACGGCGAGTTGTGGTACGAACAGGTCAACGCCGCGTTCGCGGCCATCGACGGCCACACGCCGGACCACTACAACGGCAAGCAGCTCGTTGACATCCACTCCCCGGTCGAACTCAAGGCAATTCACTACTCGGTTGACTGCGCCCGAAAAGGCCGGCCCCACGTATACGAAGTCAAGTTCGAACAGGCGGACACGTGTCGCTACTTCGACATCCGGTTCATCCCGGTGCCCGCGCCGGACAGCAGTATCCACCGCTTCATCGGGACCGGAATGGATATCACCGACCGCAAGCTCGCCGCAGACCGGCTTCATGGTATTATCGAGAACCTGCCGGTGATGATATCCGCATACGACAAAAACGGCAACGTGCTCGTACGCAACCGGGAATACGAACGCGTCACCGGGTACAACGCGGGCGAACTGAAGAACGTCAACGAAGCCTACCTGGCCCTGTACCCGGACCAGGCGACCCGCGAGCAGATCCAGGAACGACTCAGGACTGCAAGCGGCGACTACCACGACTGGGAAATCGAAATCGTGTGCAAAGACGGCTCCCGCAAATGGGTGTCATGGACCAACGTATCAAAGGCGATCGAGGTTCCCGGTTGGCACAGATGGGGCATCGGCATCGAGATAACCGAGCGCCGGAAAGCGCAAGCCGAACTCGACCGGCACCGGGACAAACTCGAAAGCCTGGTCAGGGAACGCACCGATGCGCTGCGTTCCGTCCAGGCCGAACTGCTCCGCAACGAGAAGCTCGCGACGCTCGGACAGGTGGCCGGCGGCATGGCGCACGAACTGCTCAACCCGCTGGCGGTATTGAAAAACGCCGCCTTCTACCTCAAGCTCGAACTGGACCGGGACGCAAACGAGAAGGTCGCGCGCCACCTCAGCATCATCGACGACTACGTTGACCGCGCCAACCGTGTCGTTACCACTGTTTCCGACTTCACCCGTGGCGGTCAGGCCAAGCCCGGTCGCTGCTCGATTCACTGGATAATCGACCGCGCAATCGGCGAAGCCGACCTATCCGGCAGCGTTGTCACCGACGTCCGGGTCTCAAGCGACCTGCCCGAACTGATAGTCGACGAACAACAAATGCTGGTCGTATTCCGCAACCTGATTGTGAACGCGACCCAGGCCACATCCAATGTCGGCACCCTGGTCATCATCGCCACCGAGCACGACCAGACCATCGAAATCCGGGTCACCGACGAGGGGATCGGCATTACCCGCGACCACCTGCCCCACATATTCGAGCCCCTGTTCACCACCCGCGAATTCGGAGCCGGCCTCGGCCTGGCAATCTGTAAGAGCTTCGTCGAAGCCAACCAGGGAACCATCGAAGTCGAATCCGAGCCCGGCAAGGGCGCCACCTTCACCGTCACCCTGCCGATAGCATAGCGGCGGAATCCGCACCGGCCCGCACGCGCTCGACGCCTGACGTCGCCGCTCCGACTTCTATGCGTTGTGCCCTCCGAGGGCGCTTTCCGCTTCGCTCCAAATCACCCTTCCTGTCTTCTCCGTCCTCTCTCTTCTCCTCGCTTGACAACCGAACACGGTGTTCTATAGTGACGTAAGTTGAGGTCGTGCAGTGTTCGTTCCTGTTGTTGATTGCACGCGCCTCGAATTGGTTGACCTCTATGCTCTAAACTACAAGGAGGCGCAATGAAACCGACCGCCCGTAGCTTCATGGTCCTGGCCATGGCCCTCGTGGTGGTGGCCGCCCCGACGCTGATGCAGGCGTCGGAGATGGACGATGCCCGGATGGCCGCCGAGCGCGACGGCAAGAGCGATGTCAATGGAATGCTCTGGTTGGGCGCCGGGTGTTGTTGTGGATGGCTCGCAGTTGCTGCGGCGTACCTGATGGAACCGTCTCCTCCAGCATCGCGTCTGCTGGGTAAATCTCCCGAGTACGTAACTGCTTATACTGACACCTACCTCGCAACGGGAAAGAACGCACAAACCAGTAACGCATGGACTGGTTGCGTGGTGAGCACCTTGGCCAGTACGGTGATCCTCATCATCTATTACGTCGTGCTCGCGTCAACCGACTGGTAGCTGCGAAGAGTCTGCTTACGTCGCTCCTGTTGAATACAGCCAAGCGGAGCGTCGGAGATATCGTCCGTGGTCAGAAGCGAAGATATGTGGTTTGCATCTGCTGGCAGTTGTCGCCCGGGGCGACTGACGCGCCGCAGACACAGTGATGCCTCTAGCCTTGTCGATGCTCACCTTACTCCTGACTCAGGTCCCGCCTTTCTCCGCGCGGTTCGAGCGCGTCATCATCGAGGATGGCATCGGCGATACGGCCCGGGGCCGCATCTGTTTCGCCGCGCCGTGGCGGATCTACTACGACGTGGACTACCCGCTCAACCAGCAACTGAGCGTGGTCAAGAGCACGATGACGATTTACTACCCGGACGACAACAACGGGTTCATCATAAGAACGAAGTCGCAGTTCGACGTGCCGCTGTCCCAGCCGTCGATGTCCGCGGTGAACCCGGTGGAGCAGATGCCGAAACTGGGGTTCAAGCCGGCCGAAATGACAACGAGCAATGACACCATCTACGCCACCTGGGTCCCGAAGAACCCGAAGCAGAACCCGTTCTCCCGCGTCGTGTTCGGCCGGCACAACGGCGTCGCGGTGTACACCGAGGTGGTGAAGCAGGACAAGACGCCGCTGTCGCGGACCTGGTTTTCCGGCCACGTCGCCGCGGACACGTTCAACCTGCCGACCCGTATCGACCACCGGCGCTGGAACATGGATGGTTCCGAGACCCGGGACATCATGACCTACACCGAACTGGACACGTCGACCGCGTTCCTCGACAGCCTCGCCCGTTTCCGCCCGCCCCCGGACGCGAAGCTCAAAGAAATCAACCGGTAGCCAACCCGGCCCTTGACAGCGCAGCCCGCCAGTCGTAGCCTTGCTGCCGAGCACCAATAAGGAGCATTGATGTCGTCACACTTGGACCGCGTACAGGAAGAGCTGAACCGCCGGAATGCGGAAGCGCTGAAGGGCGGCGGCGACGCCCGGATTGAGAAGCAGCACAAGGCCGGCAAGCTGACCGCCCGGGAGCGGCTCGGGTTGCTGCTCGACCCGGGCACGTTCGAGGAGACCGACCGGCTCCGCGTACACAACTGCACCGAGTTCGGGATGGCGAAGAAGAAGATTACCGGCGATGCGGTCGTGACCGGGATCGGCAAGGTCCACGGCCGGCCGGTCGCGGTGTTCTCCCAGGACTTCACTGTGTTCGGCGGGACCCTGTCCCGGGTATTCGCCCAGAAGGTCTGCAAGGTGATGGACCTGGCCTTGCGCACCGGGATGCCGGTCATCGGGCTGAACGATTCGGGCGGGGCGAGAATCCAGGAAGGGGTTGACAGCCTCGGTGGTTACGCCGACATCTTCCTGCGCAACACGCTGGCGTCCGGCGTCGTACCCCAGGTGTCCTGCGTGCTCGGTCCGTGCGCGGGCGGCGCGGTCTACTCCCCGGCCCTGACCGACTTCATCCTGATGTCGGAGAAGACGAGCTACATGTTCATCACCGGGCCCGAGGTGCTCCACGCGGTCACCCGCGAGGAAGTAACCAAGGAGAAACTGGGCGGGGCCGACACGCACAACGCGGTCTCGGGCGTGGCCCACTTCAAGGGAATCGACGACCGCGACGTGCTGGCCGAATGCCGCAAGCTATTGACCTACCTGCCGCAGAGTAACCGCGAGCCTCCGCCCCGCGCCCCATCGCGCGACCGGCCCGACCGCGACGTCGAAGGCATCGACGAGGTGATACCAGACGACATCCGCAAGCCGTACGACATGGCCGCCATCATCCGCCGGACCGTGGACGCAGGCAGCTTCCTCGAAGTACACCGGCACTGGGCGAAGAACATCATCGTCGGGTTCGCCCGGATGAACGGCGAAGTCATCGGCATCGTCGCCAACCAGCCGCAGCACCTGGCCGGGTGTCTGGACATCGATGCGTCGGTCAAGGCCGGCCGGTTCGTGCGGTTCCTCGACGCGTTCAACATCCCGATCATCACGTTCGAAGACGTACCCGGTTTCCTGCCCGGGACCCAGCAGGAGTACGGCGGCATCATCCGCCACGGCGCGAAGCTGCTCTACGCCTACTGCGAGGCGACCGTGCCGAAGATAACCATCATCACGCGCCGGGCCTACGGCGGGGCCTACGATGTCATGTCATCCAAGCACATCCGGGGTGACTTCAACTTCGCGTACCCGACCGCGGAAATCGCGGTCATGGGCTCGGAAGGCGCGGTGCGCATCCTCCACCGCCGCGAGCTCAAGGACATCGAGGACGACGAGGAACGCGAGGAACGGCGCCGCGAACTGGTCAACGACTACGAGGACAAGTTAGGCAACCCGTTCAAGGCCGCGGAACTCGGGTTCATCGACGAGGTGATTCCGTTCAAGGACACCCGGCGCCGCATCATCACCGCGCTCGACGTGCTGCGCACCAAGAAGAGCTCCAATCCGTGGAAGAAGCACGGCAACATCCCGTTGTAGACAAAGGTTGAACTGATGGCCCGCAACAAGCCAATCGAGAATCTCATCACCCGCTGGGAACAGGACGTGCTCGGGCCGGCCCTGGAACGCGCGGCCGAGCGCCGCGACGAGTTCAAGACCGTTTCCGGCATACCAATCGAGCGGGTTTACACGCCGGGCGAGGAAGCCGGCGAGGAATACGGAACCGAACTCGGGATGCCGGGTTCGTTCCCGTTCACGCGCGGGGTCCAGCCCACGATGTACCGGGGCCGGTTCTGGACCATGCGCCAGTACGCTGGGTTCGGCTCGGCAGAGGACACCAACAAGCGCTACCGCTACCTGCTCAACCAGGGCCAGACCGGGCTGTCGGTCGCGTTCGACCTGCCCACCCAGATGGGCTATGATTCCGACCACCCGCTCGCCCGGGGCGAAGTCGGCAAGGTCGGCGTCGCGATATCCTCGCTGGTCGACCTGGAGATGCTCTTCGACGGCATCCCGCTGGCAAAGGTCTCAACGTCAATGACCATCAACTCCACCGCCGCAATCCTGCTGGCGATGTACTGCGTCCTGGCCGAGAAGCAGGGCGCGGACATCATGGACTTGCGCGGCACAATCCAGAACGACATCCTCAAGGAGTACGTCGCGCGCGGGACCTACATCTTCCCGCCCCGTCCCTCGCTCCGGCTGGTGACCGACGTCATCGCCTGGTGTGCCGAACACACCCCGAAGTGGAACCCGGTCAGCGTCTCCGGCTACCACATGCGCGAAGCCGGCGCGGACGCGGTCCAGGAAGTGGCGTTCACCATCGTCAACGGCCTGGAGTACGTCAAGGCGGCAATCGGGGCCGGGCTCAACATCGACCGGTTCGCTCCTCGGCTGTCCTTCTTCTTCGCGGCCCATTCCAACATCCTTGAAGAGGTGGCCAAGTTCCGGGCTGCGCGGCGCCTCTGGGCCCGGCTCCTGCGCGAGCGATGGAACGCATCCGACAGGTCCTGCCGGCTCCGGTTCCACTCCCAGACCGGCGGGGTCACGCTGACCGCGCAGCAGCCGGACAACAACGTCGTCCGCGTCGCATACCAGGCCCTGGCCGCGGCCCTTGGCGGGACCCAGAGCCTGCACACCAACTCGCGTGACGAAGCCCTGTCTTTGCCCACGCGGGAATCGGTCACAATCGCGCTTCGCACGCAACAGATACTGGCGCACGAATCAGGTGTCGCGGACACCATTGATCCGCTTGGCGGCTCCTACGCAATCGAACGGCTCACCGACGAAATCGAAACCCGCGCAATCACGCTGATCAAGCAGGTCGACAGGCTCGGCGGTGCCACCCGGGCCATCGAACGCACGTTCATGCAGGACGCAATCGGCGAAAGCGCGTACCGGTTCCAGCAGGAACTGGAAAGCCGGGACCGGGTCATCGTGGGGGTCAACAAGTACGTCGAGGAAACCGATGCCAAACCGCAACTGCTCAAGATCGACCCCAAACTCGAGGCCCGGCGCGTCGATCAACTCACCATGGCCCGGGCCCGCCGCGACCGGGCCCGAATCGACGCAGCCCTGGCTGGAGTACGTCAGGCTGCGGCGGGAACCGCTAACCTGATGGAGCCGATAATCGAGGCGGTGCGGACCGAAGCAACCCTTGGCGAGATATCCGACGCGCTCCGCGCAGAGTTCGGTGAGCACGACAGACAGTAACCGATATGTTCCGGAGGAAATCGCCCTATGATTCGTAAAATCAACCACATCGCAATCGCCGTGCCGGATATCGACGCTGCGTCGAAGTTCTACGTGGACCAGCTCGGGCTCGAACTCAGCGGCCGGGAAACCGTAGCCAACAGCAAGGTCAAGGTCGGGTTCATCCCAATCGGCGATACGCGAATCGAACTAGTTCAGCCCGACGCGCCCGACTCACCGATAGCGAAGTTCATCGAGCAACGCGGCCCCGGACTCCAGCATCTCTGCTTCGAGGTTGACGACATCGACGCCGAGGTGGAGCGGTTGAAGGCGGCCGGGGTCAGGCTCATCAACGACACCCCGATACCGGGCGCCCACGGCTGCCGGGTGGCGTTCGTCCACCCCAAAGCGACCGGCGGCGTGCTGGTCGAGCTCAGCCAGCCGCCCCGTTGACCGTAACCGCAGCCTGCCTATACTCAGCCCGTGAAACTGAACCTCACCCTCGGCAACACCACTGTACAAGTAACAGTCCCGAACCGCAACCTGCTCAATGTGCTGGAGCCGGCCCGCGCCGAACCGCCCCGGGATATCGAAACCTCACTCGCGCAGGCGGTCGAAGCCGCGGCCGCATACCTGGACCCCCCCGGCCCGGTGCTCGTGCTGGTCAACGACTACACGCGCCCGACTCCGAACCAATGGATACTGGAGAAACTCGAACCGCTGCTCATGGACCGGGACGTCCGGTTCATGGTCTGTCTCGGGACCCACCGGGCGCCGACCGAAACCGAGCTCCGCTCCATCTTCGGTTCCGGGTTCTACGACCGGCACCACAAGCGGATACTCAATCATGATTGCCGCAACCGGTCCGGCCTGCTGTTCCAGGGCAAGACCCGGTTCGGCACCGGGGTCTGGCTCAGCCGGGAACTGGTCCGGGCCGAACGTATCATCGCCATCAACTCGGTCGAACCCCACTACTTCGCCGGGTTCACCGGGGGCCGCAAGTCTTTCCTGCCTGGGGTCGCCGGGTACGACACCGTCTGTCAGAACCACAACATGGTGGTTCATCCCGGGTCCGCGGTCTTCGCGCTTGCGGGCAACCCGGTGCATGAAGATATGAACGAAGCGGCCCGGATGGTGGCCTGCCCGGTGTTCTCAATCCAGGTCGTGGTCAACCAGGAACAGCAGCCGCACTCATTGTATCACGGCGACCTGTCCCCCAGTTTCGAGGCCGGGACCCGGGACTGCCGCGAAATCTACGCGGTGCCGATTGAGAAGAAGGCGGACATCGTGCTAAGCATCCTTCGCCCGCCCTGCGACATCAACTTCTACCAGTCGCAGCGCGCGCCCGAGTTCGCCCGGTCCGCACTCAAGCCGGGCGGAATCCACATCACCGCGTCCGCGTGCCACAACGGCGTCGGCAGCGATGCTTTCATCTGGGTATTCGACGGGTGCAAAACCCCGGCCGACGTGCTCGGGCTCTCAGAAGACAGCCGGGCATTCGGCTGGCACAAGTCGGCCCGCCTGGCCCGGATGATGGAAACGCTTGATCTGTACACTGTGGTGGGAGTCGATGACTCGGTTGTGAAACAGGCGTTCATGCGCCCGTTCGGTTCGATGCAAGCCGCGCTTGATGCGGCCCTGGAATGCATCGGACCGAACGCCGGGATCTACGTGATTCCGGATGCCGCGGCGGTCGTGCCGGTCCTCAGTTCCGCAGAAGAATAGGAAAGCTGCTACGACGCCGGTGTCTCGACCGGCCTGGACCCGTGCTCGTCCTCGATCTTCGGGCGCACGATGTTCAAGGGTCCCAGGTCCCGGATCTGCCCGGTGAACTCCGTAACCGCGTCCGCGTACCGCTGGCCTTCCGACGCGGACACCCACTCGAGCCGCAGCCGTTCCGGCTCGATGCCGAGCCCGGCCAGCAACTGCTGCAGCGCCTTGATGCGCTTGAACGTCTTGTAGTTGCCTGACACGTAGTGGCAGTCCCCCGGATGGCAGCCGCCGATGAACACGCCGTCCGCACCCTGCTCGAACGCCTGGAGGATAAACTCCGGGTCAATCCGGCCCGAACACATCACCCGGATCATCCTGATATTGGACGGGTAGGAAATCCGTGACGTGCCGGCCAGGTCCGCGCCCGCGTAGCAGCACCAGTTGCACGCGAAGCCGACAATTCTCGGTTCGAAGTCGCTCATCTATGCCTCTACCTTCTCCCGTACCGGGCGCGTGAGCGCGTCAACCTGGGCCTGGAGTTGGACGTTGGTGAAGTGACGCATCGTGATTGCGCCCGACGGGCAGGCGGACGGGCACACACCACAGCCCTTGCACTGGACCTGGTTCACGGTCATCACACCTTCCTTCTGGTCGAACTCGAGCGCGGCGTACGGGCACAGGGCCTCGCACACGTGACAACCCGAGCACGCCTCCGCGGTGATGTCCGCGACAATCGGCTCGATTGACACCCTGCCCTGGTTCAGGAGCGCGAGCACCGACCCGGCTGCGCCCTTGGCCTGCGCGACCGTATCCGGGATGTCCTTCGGCCCCTGGCAGCACCCGGCCAGGAACACGCCGTCGATGTTGGTGTCCACCGGCCGCAGCTTCGGGTGGGCTTCGAGGAAGAACCGGTCCGAGGACAAGGACAGCTTCAGCATCTGCGCCAGTTCGCGGTAGCCCTCGCCCGGCTCCAGCCCGACCCCGAGAACGACCATGTCGGTCTCATGCTCCAGCACCTTGTTGAGCAGCGTATCCTCGACCCGGACCACCAGCCGGTCGCCCTTGCGGAATATCTCGGACGGCTTGCCGCGCTTGAACCGCACGCCCTCGTCCCGCACCCGGTCGTAGAACTCCTCGAACCCTTTGCCGTACGCACGGATGTCCATGTAGAACGAAGACACCGAAGCGTCCGGCACCTTTTCCTTCACCAGGTGGGCCTGCTTGATGATGAACATGCAGCACACCCGGGAGCAATACTCGTTGCCGATTGCCTTGTCGCGCGAGCCCACGCAGTGAATGAACACCACGTCCTTCGGCGGCCTGCCGTCGCTGATCCGCACGATTTTGCCCCCGGTCGGTCCGCCCGCGGACGCCAGCCGCTCGAACTCAAGCGAAGTCAGCACGTCCGCGTACTTGCCGTACCCGAACTCGGGCATCCGCGCCGCGTCGAACACGTCCATGCCGGTCGCGAGCACAATCGCGCCGACTTCCAGGTCCAGTTCCCGGTCCTGGTTATTGAAATCGATGCACTTCTTCTCGCACGCATCCACGCACTTGGTGCACGCGCGCGGCAGCCGGCCCAGGCAGTCCTCCATGTTCAGGACAAACGCGCCCGGCACCGCTTGCGGGAAAGCCTGGTAGATGGCGTGCCGGGTCGAAAGCCCGACGTTGAACTCATCCGGCCGCATCTGCGGGCAGACCGGCACGCAGTCGCCGCACGCGGTACACTCGCTGACGTTGACGTAGCGCGCGTGCTGCAACACCTTGACCCGGAAGTTGCCGACAAACCCGGTCACCTCTTTCAACTCGGACAGGGTCAGCAGCTTGACGTTCGGATGCCGCGAAACGTCCACCATCTTCGGGGTCAGGATGCAGGCCGAGCAGTCCAGGGTCGGGAACGTCTTGTCGAGCTGGGCCATGTGCCCGCCAATCGACGGCTCCCGCTCGACCAGGTACACCTGGTACCCGGCGTCACCGATGTCAAGCGCGGCCTGGATTCCGGCGATGCCGCCGCCCAGGACCAGCACCGCTTTGGTCACGTCCGCGTAGCGCGGCTCCAGTTCCTCGAGCAGCCGTGCGCGCGCCACCGACGCGGCCACCAGGTCCATCGCCTTGGCCGTGCCCTCGGCCTTGTCCGGGTGAACCCACGAGCACTGCTCCCGGACGTTGCACATCTCGAACAGGTACTTGTTCATGCCCGCGCCGAACACCGCGCCCCGGAACGTCGGCTCGTGCATCCGCGGCGAACAGGCCGCGGCCACCACCCGGGTCAGCCCGTGCTCCTCGATGTCCTGCTTGATCAGGGCCTGGCCCGGGTCCGAACACATGTACATGTAATCCCGCGCCACGACCACGTCCGGGAGCCCGGCGGCAAACCCGGCCACCGCGGCCACGTCCACGGTCTGCGCGATGTTCGTCCCGCAATGACACACGTACACCCCGATGCGGGGCCGCCGGGTCGGGCTCATGACTTCATTTCCAGCAGCTTCTCCTTCAACGCCGGCACCACCTTGTGCAGGTCGTCGACAATCCCGTAATGCGCCACCGCGAAGATCGGCGCGTGCGGGTCCTTGTTCACCGCGATAATCGTGTCCGCGCCCTTCATCCCGGCCACGTGCTGGAACGCGCCCGATATCCCGAGCGCGACGTACAACTTCGGCTTCACGGTCTTGCCCGACGACCCGACCTGGCGCTCCTTCTCCAGCCAGCCCGCGTCGATGACCGGCCGCGAACCGGCCAGGGTCGCGCCGATGGCCTCGGCGAACTCACGGATTGCCGCGATATTCGCCTCCTCCTTCACGCCCCGGCCGATGCCGACCAGCACCTCGGCCTTCGTGATGTCGATCCCGGTCGACGGCACCTCCTCGATGCTGATGAACCTGGTGCGAAACTCCCCGGCAAGCGCATCACCCGGGTCCCAATCCTCGACCGCGCCGCTCACCGCCTCATCGCCGGGCGCGAACTGCGACTGCCGCACCATCACCAGGGCCGGCGAACCCGGGACCAGGAACTCCGCGTTCAGCTTGCTCGCATACATGCCCCGGCTCACCACCAGTCCCTCGTCGGTCTTGCGAAACCCGATTGCGTCCGACACCAGGCCCGCGTCAAGCTCCACCGCCAGGCTCGGACCAAGGTCACACCCGAACGCCGAATGCGCAATCATCACCACGTCCGGGGACCGCTCGCCGATCAGCCGCACCAGCACCCGCTGGTACGCCTCGTAATTGAAATCCGCCAGCATCTCATGCTCGACACGAATCACCTTCTCCACCCGCTCCGCGACCGCTTTCGCCGGGTCCGCGCACCCGGAACCCAACATCACCGCGACACACTCGGCGCCCATATCCGCGGCCAGCTTCCGTCCCACGGCCAACATCTCGAACGTCACGTCCCGCACCTCGCCCTGCCGGTGCTCGCAGAGGACCAGCACGCCGCTCATACCAGCCCCCTTTCCTTCATGATATCGGCCAGTCGGGCCGCCTTCTCCGACACGCTGCCCTCAATCATCTCCGCCGCGGAAACCACCTCCGGCACGTACAACTTCAGCAGCCGGGTTTTCGAACCGGCCGCGCCGATGTCCTCCGCGGCCAGCCCCAGCCCGGCCGCGTCGAAATCATCCACCGGCTTCGAGCCCGCCCGCTTGATGCCCAGGATTGACGCATAGCGCGGCGTATTCCCACCGGTCTGAATCGACACCACGCACGGCCGCGCCAGCTCGGTCACGTCCAGGAACCCGCCCTCCAGCTCCCGCTTCGCGACCAGCTTCTCATCACCGACATCCAGGTTCACCGCGTACGCCGCGTGGGTCCACCCGAGGTATGCGGCCAGGGCCGGCCCCACCTGCGAATCCTCCACGTCCTGCGCGATACAACCGGTGAACACGAAATCAAACTCCTCCTGCTTGAAGAACGCAGCCAGCACCCGGGCAAGGCTCAAACCGTCACTGCCCGCAAGCCCGGCGTCGTCAATCCGCACGCCGCGAACCGCGCCCTTGGCCAGGCCCATGCGCAACACCTCCGCCGCCTCGGAAGACCCCACGGTCACCAGCGTCACCTCGGCGTCCTGATCCTCCTTCAAAAGCAGCGCCTCCTCCAGCGCGTAATTATCCGCCTCATTGATAGTGAAAGCAAACCGGTCCCCCACCACGTCCAACCCGGTATCATCGACCCGGACGTCCACCTCGGATACATCCGGAACCCGCTTCACGCACACAGCAATCTTCACATGGCCTCCTGGGGACCACGGGCAAAAAGACGAGACTTCATCAAGGACAATGAGAATACCCAAAGGCACCGGCCCGTCAACCCTGCCCGGACGTCCGACGCGGCACGCTCTACGCTTGACCCCTTTTCCCCGTGTTCATCCGTGGTACATTCCGGCCCGCTTCCGTCTCCGACTGGTAGCAAGTTGCTCTTATTGTCAACAGCCCGAAAGCCCGGAAACAGCCGATATGGCCCAAAGTGGGGCGAAATGCCCCAAAAGTAACGGTAGCGAGTGCCCACCTCCCCGGCCCACCCGTCGCCCCCCGGGTCCCCCCGGCGGTCCTTTTCGGGTTTCTCTGTCCGGGTCTTTGTCGGGGTCTGTGTCGGGACCTGTGTCCCAGCCTTTGTCCCGGCCTCTGTCCGAGCCTGTGTCCGGACCTCTGTGCAGGCCTCTGTGCAGGCCTCTGTCCGCACCTCTGTCCCGACCTCTGTGCGGGCCTCTGTCAGGACCTATGACAAGTCCTCTGTCGCGGCCTCTGTCCGAACCCCTGTCGGGCTTTCGGTCGGGTCCTCCCTCTGTCGGGAGATATGTCGAGTCCCATGTTATGTTCTGTGTGCCGATATCGCCTCATAGTTGACGTCCAAAAGCCCCGAAATACAGCACCGATTCCAGGCTTTTCGCACCGAATTTCCTCCGACCCGATGATAACATATGTTATCACAGAGCGCAATCGTACTGTCTGGTTAAACCACTCACCTGTCATTCGTTATCCAGGCTCTGGGTTTACCCCCTCCTGCACCCCCGGGGTAGCCCCGGGGGTAGCCCCCCATGCAGTCCTCACCGATGCTGCCCGGACCGCTCGGAAAGCAATCTGCCGGGGTACTTCCGCCGCTCCGCCGTCCGCTGCTGTCCGGGGTGCTCAGGCAGCTACTTCTCCGGACCTGCCCAGGGATGCCCGGACCGACGCAGGCCGAGCCGCCCCGACAACCGCCCCTGCGGCTGCTACCCCGGCAGCTTAGGAAAAGCGCTGGGGAGAGGGGGGTGGTCGGCGAGGAAAACGCCCGGCCCGGATGCGAAGAGAACGCCTGACCTGAATGCGAGCCGGAACGGAAGACAATCTCGGACGTCGACTTCAAGCTCGCGCTTCGATCCGAGGCCCGACGCGGCCTTGACTTCGCGTCTGGAGCGGCTGGAAGTATGCGTAGGAGGTAGTAGCTATGGGTCCCCGGGACACCCGGTTCGGTCCGAGTGCGGGTCCGCAGAGCCTACCGCTGCACTATGACTTTCGTGGTTGTGTTGTCGTCCTCCCGCCGGATGAAGTAGACACCGGCAGCCACTCCCCTCAGGTCATTTCGGCCGGGCTGCACGTCGAGCACCCTGCGGCCCGAAATGTCAAGCAACGCGGCAGGGACATCCTCCCTCAACAGCAACACGCTGCGGACGATGGTCGGACTCGACCATTCCACCTGAACCCTCGGCCTTAGGGTCTCTCCCACTCCCACGCCAGCGCTCAGGACCGATATGGAACTACCCATGTAGTTCGTGCAGTAGACTTGGCGGGTCTGCGGGTTGTGGCAGAGTTCTAGAGGCCTATCGCCCACGTCGACAGTGGCAATCACCGAGTTGAGAGCGCCGTCAATCACGCTCACGCTGTGGCTCTCTGAGTTCGCCACGTAGACCAGGTTGTCTTCCAGGTTGATGCACGGGAGTCCTGGCCACTCCCCGGTGCTCACGGTCGCCACGACGCGGTTCGTCGTGCCATCGATCACCGTGACGTCATCGCTGCTGTAGTTCGAGCAATACACCAGGTTGTTCGCCGGATTGTATGCCAACTGCCAGGGGCCGGTCCCGGCCGCAACCGTAGCAATGACCGAGTCGCCGGCGCCACAGATCACAGTGACGTCGTCGCCGTAGAGGTTCGCGCAGAAGACCTTGTCGTCCTGCGAGTCGTAGCACAGAGCTCGGGGCCAGGTACCGGCGCTCACGGTCGCCAACACAGAATCGCCAGCTCCGTCAATCACGCTCACGCTGCCGCCTCCACCGTTCGCTACGTAGACCTTGTTTCTCAGAGGATTGTAGCAGATAGCGTCCGGGGCGTTGCCGGTATAGACCGTAGCCAGGACCGAGTCATGTACACCGTCAATCACGGTCACGCCCTCTTCCAGGTAGCAGGTAACGTATACCTTGTTGTCCTGCGGGTTGTGGCAGAGATAGACGGGGTGGTTCCCGGTCGCTACCGTGGCGAGCACGGTATCCACGCCAGCGTCGATTATGGTCACGTTGTCGCTCTGGATGTTCGTGCAATAGACCTTGTTGCCCAGCGGATTGTAGCAGACATAGGCAGGGTAGGTCCCAACATCCACATTTGCCTGCACGCTGTTTGTGAGACAGTCAATCACGGAGACGTTGTCAGCGGCCGAATTGGCGGTGTAGATTTTGCTCAGCTGCGGGTTGAGGCAGATACCCATTGGCCCGCCGTTCAGAACCACGGTCGCGAGCACCTGGTTCGATGCGCCATCCAACACGCTCATGTCGTCGCTGCTCCGGTTAGCGCAATAGACCCGGTTGTCCCGAGGGTTGTAGCAGAAGGCATTGGGGTTGGTTCCAACCGGCACGCTGTCCAGAGCCTGATTCGACTCGCCATCAATGACGACCACCCTGCTGCGGACCCTCGAGGCACAGTAGATCTTGTTATCCACCGGATTGTAGCATAGCGACCTGGGAAATCCCCCCACATACACGGTCGCGATGACCGAGTCCGACGTGCCATCGACAACCGCCACCGCGCTGTCTCCGTCGTCCGTGCAATACACCTTGTTGTCCTGCGGGTTGTAACACAGGGCCCAGGGCATACCGTCCATGTCCAGGGTCGCCTTGACCTCGTTTGTCGCCCCGTCTATCACTGACACGCTGTTGTCGTGCGAATTCGCGCAGTAGACCTTGTTGGCTTGTGAGTTGTAGCAGAATGCCCAGGGGAAGTCGCCTGTGCCCACCGTCGCCAGGACCGAATCACCCGCGCCGTCGATCACGGCAACGCTGTCGTCGAGCGCGTTGGCGCAGTAGACCGTGTTGTTCACCGAGTTGTAGCAGAGCGCGAAGGGGTACTGGCCCACCTCGACCTCGGCGATGACCGAATCCGTGGCTCCATCTATGACGTATACCGGGCGGGACCCGAGACAGACGCAGTAGACTTTGTTGTCTTGTGGGTTGTAGCACAGGGCCCAAGGCGTGCCATCCACGGGCAGGGTCGCCCTGACCGCGTTTGTCGCGCCGTCAATGACAGTCACGCTGCCGTCGTTGACATCTGCAGTATAGACCTTGTTCTCACGCGCGTTGTAGCACAGCGCCTTGACTCTGCCGGGCACCGGGACTCGCGCGACCTTCTGGTGTGAAGCACCGTCAACGACGAGGACGTACCGACCGTAGTCACCGGCGACGTAGACTGTGTTGTTCGCGGAATTGTAGACAACGCAATCAGGAGACCCTACTCCGTGCATTGAGTCCGGCACGTAGATGGTCGTGTCCACGACCTGCCCGGCCGCGACGGACGCGGACAGGAATAGAGCAAGAATGGCGGCACGCATGGGCTAGTGTTGAATCACGCCCGCGACGTACAGCTTGTCGTCCGCTGTCATGACGACGCCCCTGCCCGACTTGTGCCCGCGGGGTTCAGAACCGAAGAAACTCACACAGAGCGGATCTACGGAATAGGCCGAGGCGGCACAAGCAGTCAGAGTGAGTACGACGATGATTCTCCTACCCATAGCTGCTCCTTACCCGCATATTGTGCTGCACAGCCTGCTGAGTGTCAATGCCCGATGGTATGCTGTCGCGCCAGTGGCCGACTGGTCGCTGCCGCCACAGGTCTCAGCCGCTATGGCCAGAACTGCGAGATGAAGCAATCGTTGCACCAGGCGTACAGCGGCTCCACTTCTTCCTCGGAGCAGTACGGACATTGTGTGGTTCGTGGAGGTAACAGGCCGTCCTCAGACTCACACTCCTCGTCCCAATCGGGCCAGGGCGGCCCGACCGGGCATCCTACGTGGACGTAGTTGGTCCACGTGTCCAGCCCGTGGCAGATCGTGCACTCGATCCGCTCGTACGCCCCCAGCTGGGTTGCGAAGCCCAGCGCCAGCAGGACCAGCACCGTCAAGCAAAGCATGCGTTTCATGCTTCCTCCTGTTTCGGGCGTCTACTCAAACCACCGCAGACGCGACGCCCTTTGTGTCTGCGGCATCCGCATTCGGTGGCCGCATCCGGAACGGGCCCGGCCCACGACTTCCCACGGCTCGCCTACCCCCCCGTGCCGACTTGTCAAGGAGCCGACCAAGTCAAGGGAACAAACGACGTCCGGCATCTAAGCCCGGGCATCTACTTCGTTCGCCCTGCGTCGAGCGTTGGGCATGAGGCGTCAAGCGTCCACAAGGTCATCCTCGCCCGCTGAGCGCTCTTCCGCGAAACCACTGGGACAGTCCCCTGCTGGTACAGTCCCGGGTTTCGCTCCTCCATCCTCACTCCTCTATCTTCTTCATCCGTGTCCATCCGTGGTTGACTCTCCTCTTGGCGGTCTTGGTATTGAGATTCCCGTCCCGGTCTTCGGGCCTTTTCCCTTTGACTTTGCCCACGGTCTCCTCTACCCTGTACCGAGGAGAAGCCGATGTCTAATATAGTCAGGATTCTTTCTATCGACGGCGGCGGGATTCGCGGCATCATCCCGGGCCTGGTGCTGGCCGAAATCGAGCGGCGCTGCGGGAAGCCGATATCGGAGTTGTTCGACCTGGTTGCCGGGACTTCGACCGGCGGCATCATCGCCCTCGGCCTGACCCGGGCCGGCAAAGACGGCAAGCCGATGTACGCGGCC
>CBDUZK010000010.1:0-24313 GCA_965371675.1 uncultured bacterium
CAAGACAGCGAGACCGACAGAAAAGCCTCGCGGCATCTGCTGGACCTGCAGAGAAATGGACATGACCCTTCCGGTTCTCAGAACCGGTCCAGCGCTTGGCGCACGGTCAGAATCGGGACCCCGCCGGCCGCGCCCGGGCTTGAACACATCGCAGTACGGCAACACGAACTGCCCGGCCAGCGCTTCCACTTCGTACTCGGCCAACCCGAAGTGGCCGATGTCAAACGTCGGGCAGGCAGGCGGAAACTCGGGAAGTATTCCGGGCTGTTCAGATAGCTTCGATCGTCGAGGGCGGCTTCCGGGTTATGTTGTAGGTCACGCTGACCACGCCCGGCACTTCACCGGTTATCCGGTCGCCGAGCTTCTCGAGTGTCTCGTACGGAACCCGGGTCGGCGTTCCGGTCCGGGCGTCTTCGCTTTCCCAGCACCGGACTTCAATCTGGAGCCCGAAGTCCCGCTTTCCGTCCCGCAGCCCGGTCACCCGGTCCAGGTGCAGTATCGCCAGGTACTGGAATGCCCCGCTGTCTGCAAGCTCCTGCTCGACAATCGCAGTCGCCTGCCGGACCGTTGCCACCCGTTCCGGCGTCACTTCACCGATAACCCGGGCGGCGAGTGCCGGGCCCGGAAAAGGCGGCCGCTGGTGAATCTCTTCAGGCAGACCCAGTGCCCTAGCAACGGTTCTGATGGCTGTCTTCCTGAGCGGGAGCACGGGCTCAATGACTTTGTACCCGAATTCTGCCTGGGTGTCGATTCCCAGTTGTTCGAGGATATTGTGCTGGCGCTTGACCCCGGCAAGTGTCTCTTCAACGTCGGTGTAGTTCGTGCCCTGCAGCAGATACCTGGCCCCGCTCTCCCTGACCAGCCGGCCGAACACATCCTTGTAGAACGTCTGGGTTATCGCTTCCCGCTTCTGCTCCGGGTCGGTGAGCCCGTGCAGAGCACCGAAGAAAGCATCCTCGGCCGGCACCAGTTCAACTTTCACCCCCATCTCTGCGAACAGCACGACGATGTACTCCGGCTCCCCTTCCCGCATCAGCCCGTTGCTGATGAAGTACGTCTTGAGCCGGTCGCCGAGTGCCCGGTGTCCGAGCATGGTGACAGCGGCGGAGTCGACCCCGCCGGACAGGGCATTGACTGCCAGCCCGTCGCCCACGGCCTCGGAGATTGCCTTCGCCGCCGCGGCAATGAACTCCTCGGGGTTCAGTTCTTCGGGCGTGATCTCTCTAACGTCCATTGTGCCTCCGGTTTGGTTGTTGCCTGCTCCAGCCTAGAAGAAACCCGGACCCGGGTCAAGTGCGAACCCATGGCCCTGACAACACCCGGCTACCCGGTGTATTCTCAGATAGGAAACCCGAGGTTCCGGGAACGCATCACCTGTCTCCTGCCCATCCAATTTCGTCTGGCCGTCATCACCTGCAACAGCAGGAATCTTCAACAGAAATAGCGCATTCATCCCCTTTTCGTATTCCACTTCCTCGTTCTGCATTCTGCACTCTGACTTCTCGACAGTCAGTTCCTCATTCCCCTCTCTTTTCTCTTCATTTCCGGCACCGCCACCCGCACCCCCTACCGGCTTCCCTGGGTAGCCTGGATGGTGGCTGGGATAACCACCAGGGTAGCCGCTACCCGGATAACTATCTGTGCGGCTCCCCTTATGGTTTAGACAGTTACTATCCTGGCCGCAAGGCCAGCCGCTCGCCTTGCCGTTAGGATAACGGCATGGATAACCGCTATCCTAACCACTCGGAGAGCTGCCAGGGGGGCTATCCCCGGGGCTACCCCCCTGGCGGCTCTCCCAAGCACCCTGGTTTGGGGGCTCTTTTTGGGCTAAGTAGCGTAACAGCGTCGGTTAGGTTGAATGATTCAGCCTGAGCCGAGACCTCTGCGGTTCGGTGGATATCACTTCATGTCATCGATAATGGCTGGCTTTCGATGATAAGGAATCCGGGTCTGTCTGGTAACCGCCGGGATGATGAAGCGGACGGAAAGGAGTATGGAGTTCTAGCCGAGCAGTGCGATTATCTCGCGGTGGACATTTTCGTTGGTAACGCCTCGGATGTCGAGCGCGCTGCACCGGCAGTTGGCCGCGCACGCGCCGCACCCTTTGCACAGCGCCTCGTTCACTACCGCGGCCTGTTTGCCGGTCTTCTCGTTCACGACCTGGACTTCAATCGCCCGGTACGCGCACAGGGTTTCACACATCCGGCACGCGGTGCACCGTTCCTGGTCCACGTGCGCCACGGTCGCTTCGGCTTCAAGCGTATCCCGGGACAGGATCGTCGCGGCCCGGCCGGCCGCGGCCCTGGCCTGGCCGACCGCTTCGTCGATGAACTTGGGGAAATGGCACAGCCCGGCCATGAACACGCCTTCGGTGGCGAAATCGACCGGACGCAGTTTCATGTGGGCTTCGAGGAAAAACCCTTCCGCGTTCAACGGAACTTTGAGCATCTTGGCCAGTTCACCGGCCCCGTCCCTGGGCACGATGCCCGAAGACAGGACGAGACATCCGGGCCTGAACTCGATCTTCCGGTCGAGGATCGGGTCCCGCACCAGGATAACCGGTTTGCCGTCCTCAAGCTTCACTTCCGGCTTCTCATCGACCGTGTACCGGATGAATACCACGCCTTTTTCCCGGGCCTGGCGGTAAAACTCCTCGCGCATGCCGTAGGTCCGGATTTCCCGGTACAGCACGTACACGTCCGTGTCCGGGTTCAATTCCTTGAGCGCAATCGCGTTCTTCACCGCCTCGACGCAGCAGATGCGCGAGCAGTACGGTCGTTCCGGCTCGCGCGAACCCACGCACTGGATCATGACTACAGAACCGAAGGAGGAGGGGTCTTTGGATTTTGGGTTTTGGACTTTGGACCCTTGTACTATCTTCTCCAGTTCCTGCTGGGTGACGATTGCATCGCTTTCGCCGTAGTGATACTCGGTCGGAGTGCGATACTCGGCCCCGGTCGCGACAACCACTACGCCGTGCGCAAACTCGGCTTCCGACTTTTGCACTCTGACTTTTGCACTCTGACTTTTGACTTCGAACGCAGTTCGATAGTTTCCCACAAACCCTTCAATCGTCTTCAACTCCGCGCCGGTGTGCACTTTGATGCGCGAGTGATTACGCACTCTGTCCGCCATCTCGCTGATTCGGGCCTGCACGTCGTCGCCTTCGGCCGTGTGCCAGATGGTCCGGGCATTGCCGCCCAGTTCGTCTTCTTTCTCAAGCAGGCACACGTCGAACCCTTCGTCCGCAATCGAAAGCGCGGCCGACATCCCGGCAATCCCGCCGCCGATGACCAGGGCCGCCTTCGTCACCGCCAGTTCCACGGTGGGCAGCGGGCTCTGCCGGACCGCCCGGGCAATCGCCATCCGCACCAACTCCTTTGCCTTTGCGGTTGCCTGCTCCGGCTCTTTCATGTGCACCCATGAACACTGGTCCCGGATATTGGCCATCGAGAACAGGTGCGGGTTCAGGCCGGCTTCGGCCATTGTGGCCTGGAACAGCGGCTCGTGGGTCCGGGGCGAGCAGGACGCAATCATCACCCGGTTCAGGCGGTGCTCCTTGATCAATTCCTTGAGTCGTTCCTGGGTGTCGCCCGAGCACGAGTACAGGTTTTCATCCGCGAACACCACGAACGGCAGGGTCTTCGCGTATTCCACCACCGCGGGTACGTCGACGATGCCGCCGATATTGGTCCCGCAATGACAGATGAATGCGCCGATGCGCGGCGGCTCGCCCCGGATATCGGTCTCAGCCGGGAACTCCTTTTCGGTCGCCAGCGTGCCCCGGGCCTCGGCCAGGATGCCCTGGGCCGCCGCGGCCGCGCCTGACGCTTCGGTGACCGTCTCCGGTATCGCCATCGGGGTCTGGAAACTGCCCGCGACGCTGAACCCCGACCTCGATGTCCCGACCGGGTCCCAGACGTTCCCGCTCACGAACCCGTACTGGTCCAGCTCGATGTCAAGCCTGCGGCTCAACTCCAACAGTTCCTGCGGCGGAACCAGTCCGCACGACAGCACCACCAGGTCGAACCGCTCGGCGTGGGCTCCGTCGTCGGTCGCGTACCGCACGAACAGGTCATGGGTCTCCGGATCTTCGCGGACTTCGGGAACCCGGGCCCGGACCAGTTGCACGCCGTACTGTTTCTCGGCCCGGTCAACGTACTTGTCGAAATCCTTGCCGTACGCCCGCATGTCCATATAGAAGATGGTCGGTTCGACCCCGGGCATGTGCTCTTTCGTAATCACCGCTTCCTTGACCGCGTACATGCAGCACATCGCCGAGCAGTACCCGCGCTCAATCGACTCGTCCCGCGAGCCAACGCACTGCAACCAGGCCACCTTGGTCGGTGCCTTGCCGTCGGACGGCCGCTGCACGTGCCCGGAGTACGGCCCGGACGCGCACAGGATTCGCTCGAACTCAAGACTGGTGACCACGTTCGGATACCGGCCGTGACCGAACTCGGGCCGCAGGCTGGTCGGTGCGATCTTCGACCCGGCCGCGACCACGACCGACCCGACCTCAATCTCAATCTCCTCATCCTGCTGCTCGTAGTCAATCGCCCCGGTCTTGCAGATCTTTGCACAGGCCCCGCACTTGTCCTGGGTGAACTTCAGGCAATGGGCCCGGTCAATCATCGGCACGTTCGGCACCGCCTGGGCGTAGAGCCGGAATATCGCCCGGCGCTCGGCCAGCCCGCCTTCGAACTCGTTGGGCAACTTGACCGGGCATTTGACCAGGCAGTCACCGCAGCCCGTACACTTGTCCATGTCAACCGACCGGGCGTGTTTCAACAGCTTCGCCTTCAGATTGCCCGGCTCGCCGTCAACCGACAGCACTTCGGTCAGGGTCATCAGTTCGATGTTATGATGCCGGCCCGCAGCGACCAGCTTCGGCGACAGGATGCACATCGAGCAGTCATTGGTCGGGAACGTCTTGTCCAGCATCGCCATCACGCCACCGATGGCGGACGACCGCTCGACCAGATACACCTTGTACGCGGCGTCGGCCAGGTCCAGCGCGCTCTGAACCCCGCCGATGCCCGCACCGATTACGAGAACAGCGCCGACAGGGATCAAGGGGTCAGGAGTCTCACCTTGGAACCCTGGATGCGAAGCCTGCACGCCCGAGGGCAGAACCCTGGAACCCTTGTCTTTGGCTCTCGGCCCTTGGCCTTTGACTCCTAGCTTCTGGCTTTTGGCTTTCGCCGTTTCAGCCATTGCTTCTCTCCGCTTTTTCCAGTTCCGCCAGGCTCGCCGGATACGAGTATCCGTCTTCCACCGCGAGTTCCTTGATCGCGTTCATTATCTGGCTTATCTGCACACCCTGCGGGCATCGGGAAAAACACCGGTAGTGAATGGCGCAGATGTCCTTGAACTTGCTCGCCAGCGCCTCATCGCGCAGGCCCAGGTTTACCAGCCGGATGAAGCGACGCGGGTCCATTTCCTCATCCATCAGGGTCTCGGGGCAAACCGCGGAACAGGAACCGCAGGTGAAACACCGGGCAGCCTCGGGAAGCTTCTCGATGACCTGCTTCTTGAAACCCGGGTTCAGTTCCTCCTGCCTGATCATTCCCCTGTCCCCTCCGCTCGTCTTGGCTCTTGACCTTTGGCTTTTGGCCTCTGCCCTCTCTTCTTCTGCAATCTGCACAACCGCGTCCGCGACCGCGCCGATGTTCACACCCTGCGGACACCGGTGCAGACAGGTGGAATGGTACGCACATATCCAGACGAACTCGGACTTGTACACTTCTTCTTTCATCCCGAGAATCGCCATCCGGATGATTCGCCGCGGGTTGTACTTCTCGTCCAGCTTCCGCACCGGGCACGACGCCGAACACGAACCGCACGCCAGGCAGTGCATGAAATCCCGGTTCCCCATCTTCTCGCCGATCCGACGTTTGAAGTCGGCGTCGAGTTCGTTGACCAGTATCTCGCGGGTCTTGGCCACGGTTATTCCTCGCCCACCGAGGTGAACTCGTCCTCCTTGAACGCAATCAACGGCAGTTCCTCGTCGAGGCTGCGTCCGGACAGGTAGTCGAACTCGGCCTGGGCGTTGCTCGACGCCTTCTTGAACAACGGCAGCAGGCCGACCCCGGCCGGGCATGAATCCTCGCAGATGCCGCACGCTACGCACGACGTCATCATGTGGTTCATGCGCGTCAGGTGGAACAGCAGGGTCTCGGACGGCATCCGGGTCAACCCCTTGTGCCGCGATATCCGGACGTGCTCGTCGAGCTGGCGCTGGAACGTATCCGAGTCGAAGAAGCACTCCCGGCAGTAGCAGACCGGACAGACGTCCATGCAGTTGTGGCAGTTGATGCAGTCGGCGAAATACCGGACCAGGTTGTCCGGCCCCATCATCTCCTTGTCCATCTCGTCCAGCCGGGCCGCGGCCTTCGCCTTCCGTTTCGCCGCCAGCTCCTCGATGTACTTGACCCGCGTGTCCGGAACGTCACCTTCCGCGACCTCAACGCCCTCAAGCAGGGCAGCGCCTTTGTCATTCGCCGACTCGACCCACAGTTCCTCGTCCGGGTTCAGCCCGAGGAACCCGATTGCGAGGTCGAACACCATCGGCTTCGCATACTCGCACAACTGGCACGCGGTCCGCAGGTCCGGGTTGTCGTACTGCTCCTGCTGGTTGTGCACGTGGTTGTTGTCGAAATCCTCGTCGCCTCTTCTCACGTCGCGGAATCCGACCGACTTGTACGTGCCCGGGCAGTCGATACCGATCAATACCAGGTTGTCGAGCAGGACTTGGCGCAGCTTGACCAGTTCCACCACGGCCCGCATTTCGCACGACCGGAGCAGCAGCCCGACCCGGTTCGCGCCGGCCGGCAGCTTCGCGATATCATGCACCACCGAGGCCGCGTTCACCGCCATCGCCGGCATCAACGGAGCGGCATCGTCCATCTTCTCCGGGTCCGAAACCAGCACCAGCGTCGCCGCGCCCGAAGGGGAAAACGCCGGCAGCATGATTGCGGACAACCTGCCGTCCCGCAGCCAGCCGGCAAACAGGTCCCGGAGCGTCGCTTCCGGGTTCTTGTCTTTGACCTTGATGATACCGTTCATGATCACACGTCCCACTTTCCCTTGAACGGACTCGGGCCCTTCTTGCGCAGCGCCTCGGTCATCTCGGTCACCGTGTCCGCGAACTTGCGCCCTTCGGCCGCGGATATCCACCGCAGCCAGACCCGGTCTTCGTCAAGCCCGACCGACCGCAGGATGGAATGGAACAGCACCATCCGGCGCCGGGCCTTGTAGTTGCCTGAAACGTAGTGACAGTCGCCCGGGTGGCAGCCGCCCATGAACACACCGTCCGCACCCTGGAGCAGGGCGCGCAGGATGTACACCGAATCGACCGAGCTTGAGCACATCACCCTGATCGGCCGCATATTGGGCGGGTACTGCATCCGGGACGTACCCGCGAGGTCCGCGCCCGCATACGTGCACCAGTTACACAGGAACCCGACAATCTTTGGTTCAAAATCCGCCATCAGACCTCCTCGGATACGCAAGATGCGGAACGCATCAGGCGTATTGCGTGAAGCGTAAAGCGTAGAGCATTCAGTATCATACCGCCGCATCCACCATCGATATCATCTGCCGGTTCCGGAACCCGGACAACTCGATTGCGCCCGACGGGCACGCCATCGCGCACGCCCCGCACCCCTGGCACAGAACCGCGGTCACCTCGGACCGACCGGTCTCCGGGTTCACCCGTACCGCCTCGTACTGACAGACCTGTTCGCACATGCCGCAACCGGTACACCACCGCTCGTGCACCCAGGCCACAACCGCTTCGGTCGCCAGCTCCTTGTGGCTGATCAACGAACAGGCGCGGGCCGCGGCCGCGTACGCCTGGGATACCGTTTCCGGCACCCGACGCGGGCTGTGCGCCAGGCCGGCCATGAACACGCCCCGGGTCGTGAAGTCAACCGGCCGCAACTTGACGTGGGCTTCGAGGAAAAAGCCGTCCTCGTTCATCGGCGCCTTGAGCAATTGGGCTGTCTTCGGGTTCGACTGCGCGGGCACGATGCCGCACGACAGCACCAGCAGGTCCGCGTCGATACCGAGCCGCACCCGCAGCACCGGGTCCATGATTGAAACGTGCAGCCTGCCGTCCTTGCCGGTCACTTCCGGCTTGTGACTGTCGTCGAACCGGATGAACACCACGCCCGCCGCGCGCGCGTCCCGGTACAGCGCTTCTTTGAACCCGTAGGTACGCATGTCCCTGTACAGGACGTACACGTTGCGGTCCGGGTCAAGCCGCTTGAGTTGCAGCGCGTTCTTGACCGCCTGGGTGCAGCACACGCGCGAGCACCAGGGATGGTCCGGCTCCCGCGAGCCGACACACTGGATCATCACCACGTGCCTGGCCCCGGCCAGAGAAACCGGTTCCTCGGCAATCGTCCGTTCGAGTTCGGTCTGGGTCTTGACCCGGTCGTCCTTGCCGTAGAGATACTCGGTCGGCTTGTATTCCTCGCCCCCGGTCGCGACCACAAACACGCCGTGCTCAAGAGAAAGGGTTCGAGGGTGAAACTCCTCTTCCGCCATTCGCCCTTCGTCATTCGGAACTCGCAATTGAACCGTGCTCTTGTAGTTCCCGACGTATCCGCTCACGTCGGTCAACTCGGCATCGGTGTATACGGTAATCCGCTCGCTGGCTTCGACCCGGCCTTCGAGCCGGGCCCGGAACTCACGCAGGTCTTCACCGTGCTCGTTGTAGTACAGGTCGCGCAGGTGCCCGCCGAGCCGGTGGCCCCGCTCGACCAGGAACACGTCGAACCCCTGCCCGGCAATCGCGAGCGCGGCGGTCATCCCGGCCAGCCCGCCGCCGATGACCAGCGCCTTCTGGACAATCGCCTGGGACTGCGTGTAGAGCGGCCGGAGCAGAGCGGCGTTCGTAACCGCCATCCGAACCAGCTCGTTCGACTTCTCGGTCGCGACCTCCGGCTGCTTCATATGCACCCATGAACACTGGTCCCGGATATTCGCCATCGTGAACAGGTGCCGGTTCAGACCCGCCTCGGCCAGCGTCTCCTGGAACAGCGGCTCGTGGGTCCGCGGCGTACAGGACGCGACAACCACCCGGTTGAGCTTGTGCTCATCAATGGTCTGGGTGATTTTCTGCTGGGTGTCCTGCGAACAGGTGAACAGGTTCTCTTCCGCGTACACCACACCGGGCAGGGTCCGGGCGTACTCGACCACGCTCGGCACGTTCACCACCCCGCCGATATTGATGCCGCAGTTGCACACGAACACGCCGATCCGCGGTTCCTCCCGACTCACGTCGCGTTCCGGCGGATACTCTTTCTTCGTGACGAGCGTATTCCGGGCCGGCGCGAGCAGGGAACCGGCAGCCGCGGCCACGCCCATCGCCTCGGTCACGGTCTCCGGGATGTCCTTCGGTTCGGTCAGCGCGCCGCACACATAGATGCCTTCGCGCCCGGTAAGCATCGGCGCGTACGGGTCGGCCTTCACAAACCCCTGCTCATCGACTTCGAGCCCGACCTTGCGCGCCAGGTCGGCGGCCCGCGGGTCGGCCCCGAGTGCGGTCGACACCACCACCATGTCGTAGGTTTCCTCGATCAGTTCGCCGTCCTCGTTCTCGAACGAGATGACGAGATTCTCGGTTTCTTCATCTCGGACCAGCGCGCTCACCTTGCACCGCCGGTAGTCGATGCCGTACTCGGTCTGCGCCCGCTGGTAGTACGCCTCGAAGTCCTTGCCGAAACAGCGCATGTCCATGAAGTAGATGTGGCAGTCAAGATTCCCGCCGCAATGCTCGCGGGCGATTACCGCCTCCTTGGTCGCGTACATGCAGCACACCGACGAGCAGTAGAAATGGTCCTGGTTCCGTGAACCCACGCACTGAATCCACGCCACCCGCTTCGGCTGCTGCCCGTCGCTCGGCCGCCGCACGTGGCCCTCATACGGCCCGGACGCGGACAGGATGCGCTCAAACTCCAGGCTGGTCACCACATTCGGATACCGGCCATAGCCGTAGCCCCGCTCCGCGGTCGGCTTGTACTCCTTGAACCCGGTCGCCAGCACCACCGCGCCGACGTCGAGCGTCTCCTCGACCGCGCACATCGAATGGTCGATTGCCTCCGCCTCGCACGCCGCCACACACTGCATACACTCGGAACACAAACCGCAGTTCAGGCACCGTTCAGCCTCGGCAACCGCGGTCTCCTCGTCGAACCCGAGCTCGATTTCGTCATACCCCTTGAGCCGCTGCTCGACCGGTATCTGTTTCTCTTCCGCACGCTCGCGCGGCTTGACCCCGGTCCGGTATCCGGCCGAATCCTCGGTCTTCGCCGGTTCGGGCTTCGGTCTGGCGCGACCAGCGGCCAGGTCTTCGCCCCGGATGTACCGG
Source organism: uncultured bacterium (assembly GCA_965371675.1). Lineage (GTDB taxonomy): Bacteria > Hydrothermota > Tepidihabitantia > Tepidihabitantales > Tepidihabitantaceae > DSBX01. The sequence goes on from CBDUZK010000010.1 coordinate 10,379, forward strand.
TCAATCGAGATGGCGGCTTCATGGCCGGCAGCCACCGCTTCGATTACCGACGCCGGGCCGAGGACCATATCCCCGCCCGCGAACACACCGTCGATACCGGTCCCGAGCGTCAGCTCGTCAACCTTGAACCTGCCGCCCCCCAGGCGCTCGAACCCGTCATACTCCTCTGCGTCAACCTGGGCCCCGATTGCCAGGATAATGTCATCCGCGGGCATGACCGAGCCCGCGCTCGAATCGAACTCCGGGCTGAATCTGCCCGCATCGTCAAACACCCGGGTGCACTCAATCACCTTGAGCCCGGTCACTCTGCCACCACTGCCTTCAATTACGTCCGGGCCCCGGGACGGCTCCAGTTTCACGCCTTCGTCCAGCGCTTCCTGGATTTCGTACTCGAATGCCGGCATCTCGTCGCGACGTTCGAGGCAGACCATGGTCACGTCTTCGGCACCGGCCCGGCGGGCCGCCAGCGCCACGTCCACCGCCACGTTGCCTCCGCCGATGACTACGATACGCTTGCCGAGTTTCGGTGTTGCGCCCTCATTCGCCGCGCGCAGGAACTCAATCCCGTGATGCACACCCGCAAGGTCCATACCGTCAATCGAAAGAGTCCGGCTCTTCTGACACCCCAGCCCGAGAAACACCGCCTTGTACCCGTCACTCAGCAACCCGTCCAGTTCCTTGCGCGACTTCACCGGGCTATTTGTTTTCAGCTCCACGCCGGCATCGAGGATATCCTTGATTTCCCGGTCCAGGGCTTCGCGCGGCAGCCGGTACGCCGGGATCCCGGTCCGCATCATCCCGCCCGGCTTGTCGGCCGCCTCAAACACCGTCACCTGGTATCCCTTTGCCCGCAAATCAAGCGCGCAGGTCAGCCCGGCCGGGCCTGCACCGACAACCGCGACCTTTGCCTCCCGGCTTTCGAGAGCATCCCACTGGACTCCGGGAAGCACGTCATACTCGATTTCGTTCTCATGCACATAGTCGGAAATGAACCGCTTCAGGGTCCGGATTGAAACCGGAGCCTCATAGTCCTTCCGGTTGCACTCCTGCTCGCATGGATGGTGACACACCCTTCCACACACGCCCGGGAACGGCAGCCGCTCCCGCACCAGTTCGTACGCTTCCTTGAACTTGCGCCGGGAAATCAAAGCCACGTATCCCTGCGCGTTCACCCCGGCCGGGCACGCCAGCCGGCACGGCGCGGTCGCATCGCCCTTCTCGATTGTAAACGCATTCGGAATTGCCTGCGGGAACAGACGGAACGCGGCCTGACGGGACGAAATGTCCTGGTTGTACGAATCCGGCAACTCGACCGGGCACACCTTCGCGCAATCACCGCAACCGGTGCACTTGTCCAGGTCCACATAGCGCGCCTTGCGCCGAATCAGCGCCTTGAACCGACCCGGTTCGCCCTCCAGCCCGATAAACTCGGACCAGGTCAGCAGTTCGATATTCGGATGCCGCCCGGTGCCGACCAGCTTCGGGGACAGGATACACATCGAGCAATCGTTCGTCGGGAAGGTCTTGTCGAGCATGGACATGACCCCGCCAATCGACGGCTGCTCGTCAAGCAGGTACACCTTGAACCCACCCTCGGCAAGCTCCAGCGAACTCTGGATACCCCCGATGCCTGCGCCGACGACGAGAACGGCGCCCGTCACTTCCGAATTGCGATTGTCGAATGTCGAATCACCTGTGCTCTCTTTACGGTTCGCCATTCGTCCTTCGGCATTCGGCATTCGGCATTCCCTCTACGCTTGGTCCACCATCTCGGACAGGCTTTTCTTTGAGAAGTTCTTGTGGGTCATCGCTCCGGACGGGCAGCTCACCGCACACGCGCCGCAGCCCTCACACAGGACCGCGTTGACCACCGCCACGCGCCGCAGCGGACTCACTTCGACCGCACCGTACGCGCACGTACTCTCACAGTTGCCGCACCCGACGCATACTTCCTCGTCAACGCTGGCTGTGGTCGGCAGGTGATGCAGTTCCTCCTGCCCGAACATCGCCAGCACCTTGGCCGCGGCCGCGGAAGCCTGGGCCACAGTCTCGGGAATGTCTTTTGGTCCCTGGCCGCAACCGGCAAGGAAATACCCACCGGCAAGGGTCTCGACCGGCCGCAGCTTGGGATGAGCTTCGGTCATGAACCCGTGCTCGTCAACCTGGAGCTTGAGTTGCCGGGCCAGCGCCACGCCGTCCGGATTGGAGACGATCGCGGTTGCCAGCACCACCATGTCCGCCTCGACCTCGACTTTGCAGCCGGACAGCGTATCGGCTCCCCAGACAACAACTTTCTCCCCACGGCGGAATATCTTGGAAACCTTGCCCCGGATGTAGGTTGCCCCTTCATCGGTGGCCCGCTTGTAGAACTCCTCGAATCCCTTACCCGGGGTCCGGACGTCGATGTAGAACACGATTGCCTCGCCGTCATGCACCCGGTGTTTGTACAGAACCGTATGCTTGGCCGTGTACATGCAGCATATCTTGGAGCAGTAGGGCACACCGTGCTCCTGGTCCCTGGACCCGACGCACTGCACGAACACTACCTTCTTCGGCACCTTGCCGTCCGACGGCCGTTTGACTTCGCCTTCGGTCGGGCCTGATGCTGAAAGCAGCCGCTCGAACGCCATCCCGTCGATCACGTCCGGGATCCGGCCGAAACCGTACGAACCCAGGCTTGCGGCATCGAACAATTCGTACCCGGTTGCCAGCACGATTGCGCCCACTTCCTCCTCGACAAACTTCTCCGTGTCGTCGAACCGGATTGCCTTGGTCGGGCATATCTTCTCGCACACTCCGCACTTATCCTTGGTCAGTTTGATGCACGCGTCCGGGTCAATCACCGGCCGGTTCGGCACCGCCTGGGGCAGCAAACGGTAGATCGCCTTGCGTTTGGCCATCCCCCGCTCGAAATCAGACTCGGCCCTTCCCGGACACTTCTCCAGACACAACCCGCAGCCGGTACACGCATCGAAATCCACATAGCGCGGCTTCTGCCTGATCTTCACCTTGAAATTGCCGACGTACCCGGACACCTCGGCCACTTCGGAATAGGTGTACAGCTTGATCTTCGGATGGCGTCCGGTCTCGACTGTACGCGGGGTCAGGATGCACTGGGAACAGTCCAGGGTCGGGAACGTCTCGGACAACTGGGCCATGTGCCCGCCGATTGACGGCTGCTTCTCCACCAGCACCACTTCGTAGCCCGCGTTGCCGATGTCGAGTGCGGCCTGTATCCCCGCGATTCCCGCGCCGACAACCAGTGCCCGCTTGTTGATCTCGACCCCGACCGGTTCGAGCGGGTCGTCATTCACCGCCCGGGCAATCGTCATCCTGATGATCCCTTCTGCTTTGTCGGTTGCCTGGTCCCGATCACTGGTCACCCAGGAACAGTGCTCCCTGATATTCGCAATCTCGCACAGGTACGGATTCAACCCGGCTTCCTCGCAGGCATTGCGGAACGTCGTCTCATGCAGGGTCGGCGAACAGCAGGCCACGACAACCCGGTCCAGGCTGTCATCCTTCACCGCATCCCGGACCATCTTCTGCCCCGGGTCGGAACAACAGTACATATAGTCCTTGGCCACAACAACCCCGGGCATTTTCTTCACCCGCTCGACCAGTTCCGGTACCCTGACCACGCCACCGATATTGATCCCGCAGTGGCACACAAACACCCCAACCCGAGGCACCGTCATTTCCGAATTGCGATTGTCGAATGTCGAATCACGGACGTTCTTCTCGGGGTTCGTCATTCGTCCTTCGTCATTCGCCATTCACACCAGCTTCTTCTTCTCCAGGAACGGCACCGGGTCCAGCGCATTGCAGTCAAATCCCAGCTCGCCCTTCTCCAACCCGACCGCCAGCCCGAGCAGTTGGGTGAAATAGAACACCGGGATGTCAGCACCCTTGAACCCTGAATCCCTCGACCCCTCGGACCCTCTCTCCAGATTGTACTGGCACAAAGGACAAGTTGTCACAATCGCGTCCGCGCCCCACGCCCGGGCGTTTTCAAGTACCCTGCGGGATGCATCGCGGGCCACATCCTTCCGGTTCACGACCAGATACCCGCCGCAACACTCGGTCTTGAAGTCAAACCCGGTCGGGTCTGCGCCGAGCGCGCGCATCAGGTCGTCCATCACCTGCGGGTCTTCAGGGTCATCGAAACAAAGCACTTCCGGGGGCCGAACCATCAGGCACCCGTAGTACGATGCGACCTTGAGCCCTTCGAGCGGTTTCACAACCTTCTCCCGAATCGCATCCCAGCCGATATCATTCTTCAGGACGTCGAGATAGTGAATCACCGACACGTCCTGCTCAAACGGCTCGTCAATGAAATCCAGCACCCGCTTGCGTTCAACTTCGTTCTCCGGCTGGTCCAACCGGAGCTTGGCCCGCTTGAGCACATTGTAGCAGGCCGCGCACAGCGTCACGAGTGTGTCTCCGAGCTGGCTCGCCCGGACAATGTTCCGGGTTGCGCCCACCCGGCCCGCGAAGTCGTCCGAACCGGTGTTGTAGATTGCACCGCAGCACACCCAGGACGGCATCTCTTCCAGCTCAAACCCCACCCGGAGGGCGGCCTTGCGCGCGCAGGAATCCATGCTCTTCGCCTTGGTATACAGCGTACACCCGGGGTAGTAGACGTACTTCCGCATCAGACCGAGAACTTCCTGAAACTGGCCATGAATGCCTGCTGGGGAATCTCCTCGCACTCCTCCGCAGTAACAGTACCCGGGTCGACTTTGCTCACCCTTGTCCGCAGGATCAGGGCCCGGCACGCCTCGGCAATCCGGGCATAGTCAACCCCGCGTGGACACCTGGTTCCGCATACCATACAGCTCGCGCACAACCAGATCCCCTCCGAATCGATCAGTTCCCGCACCCGACCGAGCTGCAGCAACCGGATTGCCTTGCTCGGCCCCGGGTCCATCGCTTCACCCACCGGACATCCGGCCGTACAACAACCGCACTGAAAGCAGTCGCTTATCACCTGGCCGCTGAGGTCTTCAATCTGCCGGACCAAGGCGACATCGGGATTGAGCGTGAGCATAATCAAGAGGGGATAATAATTCCGCCCCTGTTCAGTGTCAAGCAGACTCGGCCCCGCCCTGTCGAATCCGTCGAATGCGGCCCACAGGTCCTACTCCTCATGCTCGCCCCTTGAACTCTTGAATCCTCGACCCCTCTCTGTATAATGCCTGCCTTACTGACACTGACTCATGAACGACCCTGCACACGAGACTCCTGCCCCGCACGAGGCATTCCGGCCTCGGATAGTCGCGTTCCTGTGCAACTGGTGTTCGTACGCGGGCGCGGACCTGGCCGGGATTTCACGTATCCAGTATCCGCCGAGCATCCGCGTCATCCGGGTTCCGTGTTCGGGCCGGGTGGACCCGTTCTACATCCTGAAAGCGCTGCAGCGCGGGGCCGACGGGGTGTTGGTCTCCGGGTGCCACCCGGGTGACTGTCATTACCTGACCGGCAACTACGTTGCCCGTCGCCGGTTCGCGGTCCTGCACGACCTGCTGGATTTCTTCGGCATCGAACCGGGCCGGGTAGTCTTTTCGTGGGTGTCCGCGGCCGAGGGTGAACGGTTCGCCGAGGTGGTGCGCGAAGTAACCGACAAGGTAAGGGAACTCGGACCACGAAACCGACTGGCGGTGAAGCGGACGATTGATGGGCTGTCCGAATGAGTGTGGAAACCGAACTGCGCCGGCGCGCCCGCGAGTTGCTGGAAACGGGCGAGGTGAAGCTGGTGCTGGGTTTCCGGGCCGGACGGCGGCCGCAGACAACCGTACCCGCGTTCGTCACCGGGCCGGAACAGGCAGAGGAACTGGTCCTGAACCTTGGTTGCGCTGTCAATCTCGCCGTCTATCTGCCGAAGCTGCGCACACGCGGCCGGATTGCGGTAGTGGCCCGGGGACGTGACTCCCGCTCGATTGTGAATCTCATCAAGGAAAACCAGGTGGACCGCGCGAATCTGCACATCATCGGGGTGGTAGACCCGGACCCGAGCCAGGCGATTCGCAACCCGGTGTTGTACGATGAGATGATCGGCGAGCGCGTAACGGAATCACACCCGGACGACTACGTCGACATCCGCGAGTTCGAGAATCTCAAACCCCGGGAACGCTGGGACGTGCTGACCGGCGACCTGTCCCGTTGCATCCGTTGCTACGCGTGTCGCCAGGCGTGTCCGAACTGCTACTGCCCGACCTGTTTCGTGGATGCAGACCGGCCGCTCTGGGTGGGCCGGACCCCGGACGAGTCGGACACAATCCTGTTCCACATCATGCGGGCAATGCACATGGCCGGGCGGTGCGTCGAATGCGAGGCCTGCGCGCTCGCCTGCCCGATGGGGATCGAACTGATGAGAATCAACCGCAAGATGGCGGTGATTGTCAAAGACCGGTTCGACCACGTGTCCGGTATGAACCTGGACGACCCGCTTCCCCTGACCGCCTTCGACCCCGCTGACCGCGAGGCGTTCGTCAAGTGACGCCGCGCGTTCTCAAGAAAAGCCGGTTCCCGGAATTCGTCACCGGCATCCTGAAGCAAACCGAAGTGTACGCCCCGGTCCGACTCGAAGGCCAGGAGGCATCCCATTTCACCAAGGTGGATTCCGCGACCACTATCTGTCTCGACTACCTCAACCCGAAACTGCCGGTGAAGGAACTGTTCTTCCCCCAGCGCGAAGTGCTGTTCCGTTTCAAACCCGGTGCGCATGAGACGGCCGAGCCGGGACCTCCAATTCCGGAGCGGGTGGTACTCGGGGTCCGGCCTTGTGATGCGGCCGCACTCGAGATGTTCGACCGGGTGTTTCTCGACGAACCGGGTGAGTCGGACCGCGGTGACACCGTGGCCCCGCGTTTCACCGACCCGTACTACGAGGACCGCCGCGGACGAACCACGCTGGTTGGACTGGCCTGCAATGAGCCGGGCAATGCCTGTTTCTGCACAGCCCTCAACGGCGGACCGCACGCGACTCGCGGACTGGACCTGTTGCTGGTCGACGTGGGTGATCGATACCTGGCCCGACCCGTGACCGCGAAAGGCGAGAAACTGGTTGCCGACCTTCCCGAAGCGCCGGCAACGGACGTGAAGCAGGCGGACAGTCTCGACACCGCGGCCCGTGCCGCCATTGATTTCACAATCGACGCACCGGCCCTGCTCGAACGACTCCAAGCCGGGTTCGACCACGACGTGTGGGACGAAATCAGCCTGCCCTGCATCAACTGCGGGGTATGTACCTACGTCTGCCCAACTTGCTACTGCTTCGACGTGACCGATGAGGAATCCGCGACCGGTGGCGTCAGGCTCCGGACCTGGGATTCCTGCCAGTTCGCGCTGTTCACCCGGCACGCGTCCGGCCACAATCCACGCCAGACCGGGCGCGACCGTCTGCGCCAGCGGACCCTGCACAAGTTCCGCTACTACCCGGCGGTCTACGGCGAACCGCTCTGCGTCGGCTGCGGCCGCTGCATCACCGAATGCCCGACCGGCATCGACCTGCGCGACACGCTCAAAACCCTGCGTGCTGCCCTGGACCAAAACCCGGAAAAATGAACCCCTACCTGCCGCTCGGTGCCCGGATTGAGAAGGTCACAGTTGAGAACGACACGAAGGACCTGAAGACGTTCGAGCTGTCGTTCATTGATGATACCGCCCGTGAGCAATTCCGTTTCACATCCGGCCAGTTCGGGTTCCTGTCCATGTCCGGTGTCGGCGAGGCACCGTTCGGCATCGCCTCGGCCCCGCACGAGGACCGGATATGGTATACGGTCAAGCGGGCCGGCACGTTCACCACTGCGCTGCACGAAATCGAAGCCGGAGCCGTAATCGGCATGCGGGGCCCGTACGGCAACGCCTATCCGCTCGACCTGATGAAAGGCAAGGACGTAGTTATCGTCTCCGGGGGCTTCTCGTTCACCACCCTGCGGTCGACCATCGTCCACCTGCTTCAACCCGAGGTCCGCGGCGACTACGGCCGGCTGATCGTCGTATACGGAGCCCGGTCTTCCGGCGAACTGCTGTACAAAGATGAACTGAAACGGTGGGAAGGCGCCCCGGATATCGAGATGACCCTGTGCGTGGACCGGCTCGCCGGAGGGGACTGGCCGAAAACCGAGGGCCTGGTGCCGAACGTCCTGCGCGACGTCGCACCCCCTGCGACCGACGCTGTCGCACTCGTCTGTGGTCCGCCAATCATGATCCGTTTCACCCACCCGGTGCTCGAGGAACTTGGCTTCCCACCCGAGCGCGTATTCCTCTCGCTCGAAAACCGCATGAAGTGCGGTATCGGCAAGTGCGGCCGCTGCAACATCGGTGAGAAATACGTCTGCCGGGACGGCCCGGTGTTCAGCTACCGCGAGCTTCAGTCCCTGCCCCGCGACTACTGAACAACCCGGCACGACAACCGGAAACACCCCGGCTTGACAGGGTTGGCGCGCAACCTATAATGCTCTCTGTGACTGATGACGAGTTCTTCGAGTCACTCCTCGCGGAGTGTATCAAGAAAAACGCCTCTGACCTGCACATCACCGTCGGGCGCCCGCCGACGTTGCGAGTAGACGGACTCCTGCTGCCGGTCAAAGGATGCCCGGTCCTCACCCCGGAAATGACCGACCGGTTCAAGAACGTCGCCACCAAGAACGTCAAGCACCTCCGGGCCCAGATTGACAACGGCGGCGGCGGTGACTTCGCGCTCAACTTCCGTAACATGGCCCGGTTCCGGGTCGCAGTCTACAAACAGAAGGGGTACTTCGGTCTCGCCCTGCGTCTCATCCCGCGCCGCATCCTGACATTCGAAGAGCTGTTCGTGTCCCAACACATGATTCCGCGCATCAAGAACCTGCTCGACCGTCCGCACGGCCTCGTCCTCGTCACCGGCCCGACCGGCATGGGCAAAACCACCACCCAGGCCACTTTCGTCGATTACATCCTCGAAAGCCCCCGCCACGTGCTGACCATCGAGGACCCGGTCGAGTTCATTCACGACCACAAGAACGGCCTCATCACCCAGCGCGAAGTCGGGGTCGATGTATCGTCGTTCCGCGAAGCGATCATGAAAGGGCTGCGGTCCAACCCCAACGTCATCCTCGTGGCCGAAATCCGCGACCTCGCGACCGCGGAAGCAACCATCTGGGCCGCCGAGTCGGGCCACCTGGTCATCGGCACCCTGCACACTACCAACGCCTCGGAAACGGTCACCCGCTTCATCGACATCTTCCCGCCGGAGATCCGGGACCAGATCCGCATCCAGTTTTCCATCTCACTGCTGGCGGTGTTCTGTCAGCGGTTGATGGTCCGGGCCGGCGGCAAAGGTCGGGTCGGCTGCTACGAGGTCATGGTCGCCACCCCGGCCGTGCGCAACCTCATCCGCGAGCGCAAGGTCGAGCACCTGCCCTCCGCAATCCAGACCGGCACCTCCGAAGGCAGCGTCTCGTTCGACGCCTACCTGTCCGACCTGTACCGCGCGGGCAAGGTGACCTACGAGACCGCAATCGCCTCGTCGTTCGACCCCAAAGGGTTCCGCGAACTCATTGAGTTCGGCGCCTCCCGCGGTTCTGTCGTCCACCGCTAGACGCTGTCCCGGCCCCACCGTCTCGTTACCGTTTCCGGTTCAATGGGTTAGCCGTGCCCGACACTCGGCCCTGGACCCGGTCGCACCGACCCGGGAAAAGACACGCCGCGCCGGGATGCCGGTAAGTCACCGCAACTCAATGATTCGGAGCGGTTTCGCCACCCTGCACCGTTCGGCACAGGGCCTGCATAGGATAGACAGGAACAGAGAACGCCATCTGCTGACCCTCGGGATTGAACTGGTCCTTGCCTGTCGGGTATCGACGGCAGGCGACATTGAGGGGAGGCATGTCACAGCATGTCACGCACGGAAAGCAGGGGGTAGAGTAGAGCCCTCGGGTTGTCCCCCGGCGACCCGGGGGCTTCTGTCACTCAGTGGCCGGCCTGCCCGACTTCGTACCGAAGCCGGGTCAACACGATGACACTGCCTGGCACCACCGGTTCCCAGGACAGACTCCTGAAACATTCCAGTTGCGTCGGCGCCAGTACTCGGAATGGACCGCCCTGCCCGAGCCACAGCGCCGGCTGCTCTTCCCTCGAAGGTGAGGTTTCGCTTCGCTCCACATCCGGGTCCGGGACATCCTTCCAGGTGCTCACCACCAAGGCGTCGTTGTTAAGCAGGAAGAACGCCTGGTCCGGCTCGTCCGGCAGAGCCTTGTGCATCCGGACAACGGACTCAAGCGGGTCGTCCGGGTCGAACGCCTCCAGCACGTGCAGAAAAAAGAGCTGTCCCGGCTCCTGGCTACCGGGTACCCGGCGGCCGGTTTCTAGTTCCTTTGGCTGCAGAATCCGGCCGTCGTACACGAACGCCTGGGAAAGCGGGCTGTCTTTCCGCAGGAACGGCTGGAGGTCATGCGGATGCAGCGGCGTCTCCCCGGCGTCGGTCAGGTGCAGAACCGCCATGTCCGTCTTCGCGTCAGCCAGGCTCTCGAAATCGAAACCCGGTCCCTGGCCCAGCATCCGCGCCGACCGGAGCAGGGTGCCGTAGCAATAGGCCACACCCCACCCGCCGAACTGACGTTCCGGGTTGACCTGCTCCAGTTCGCGGGCCACTTCCGCAACGTGGTCAAAGGAAAACCGGCCTGCCAGCGCGACTGTAATACCCATCGTCAAATCTCCATACGAATCCCGACCCGCGTCGGGCCGATAGCGAATTGCATCTGCCGGTCGAACCCGTACATCCGGGCGGAAACGTACGCGTCCGCCATCGAATAGGCGATGACCGCGCCGGTGAAATAGAGGAACGCGTTGCGCCGGTCGCGCAGCCGCACGTACTTGGTCGTATCACCGGCCCCGAGCGCGTCGTCCGCGGCCCGGTGGTCAAACACTGCCAGGCATCCGAGCGTCACTTCCACCGGCGCAATCAGCAGCGTCTTCCACCAGTGACCGGTGTAGACCTGTCCGCCCCCGGGAATCAGAGCCGAAAGCAGCACCGCCCGACCGGGAGAAGGAGTTCGAGGGGTCGAGGGATCAGGAGTCTCACCCTGGAACCCTGGGACCCTGGAATCCTTGAACCCCTTTTCTGCCCCTTGACCTTCGGACCCTCGTCTCTGACTTCTGACTTCTGACTTCTGACTTCTGACTTCTCCTCGCTCCTTAAGCCCTTCTTCTACCGCCTGCGCCGCCGCCACGCCGACCAGCAGGCAGACGAACAACCACCGCGCAATCACTTGCAGACCAGTATCTCAACCCGGCGGTTGCGCATCCGGCCTTCGGGCGAATCGCTGTCCCCGCGCGGCATGGAGCTGCCCGCGCTACGCACCACCAGCCGGCTCGACGCCACTCCCCACTCTTCCAGTCCACGCGCCACCGCGGCGGACGCGGCCGCGGCATAGAGCCAGCGGCTCGGGTACCGGTCGCGCAGCTTCTTCGGTATCGCGCCTCCATCCGTGTGTCCGGTAATCTCAATCACGCCGATCGACTTCTGCAGCATGGTCACCGTGCCGCGCAGCGAAGCCTCACCCGGCTTGCTGATGCCGAACCCATCCGGCTTGAACAACTCGGCAAACGTGAGCACGGCCACGAACGCGGTCTCGGCCGGAGCCTGGGCCGATTCCAGGTCACGCCGCAGCGACTCGACCTCCCGGGTCCACATCCCGATTTCCTCCTGCTGCCGCGCCAGGCGGTTCCGGACCGGCACATAGCCCGCATTGTAGAACACCAGGCCGACGATAACCGCGACCAGGAATAGAATCCAACCCAGCACGTTCAGGAGACTTTTCATCGCTTCAGTGCCTCGAGCTGCCGTTCGAGCCGCGTGGTCCGGTCCTCGAACTCAGCCTTTCGTTTACGCTCGTTCTCGACCACCTCCGGGTTCGCCCGCGCCACGAAATTGCGGTTGGCGAACTTGGCGTCGATACCCTTGAGCACTTTGCGGATATTCTCAATTTCCTTGTGGATGCGTACGGTTTCCTGCTCGACGTCGATCAGCCCGGCAAGCGGCACGTACGCCTCCCCGCCCGGAATCACGGCCATTGACGACTGCGCCGGCCGCTCGTCGCCGAACCGCAGTTCACCCACCCTGGCCAGGACCCGGACCAGCTCGGCGTTGTCCCGCAGGAACTCCACCAAACCGGGGTCCGCGACGTTCACCACGCAGTCGGCTCGTGTCTTCACCGGGACCCGCAGCTCGGACCGGATGTTGCGCACCGCGACAATCAGCTCGCGCATCGCCTCCACGCGGCCGATATCCGTATCGTCGACCGCCAGCGGCTCCGGCCACTTCGACGCGAGAATCGAATCCTCGCCCCGGATTCGCAATTCGGCGTTCGCCATTCGGCCTTTGCCGAACTCCAACCGGTGCCACAACTCCTCGGTGATAAACGGCATGATCGGGTGCAGCAACTGCAGCGTTCCCCGGAACACGTCGTGGAGCGTCGCGCGCACCGGGTCAGGGTTCGTCTCAAGCCGGAGCTTGGTGAACTCCAGATACCAGTCACACAGGTCGCGCCGGAAGAAATCGTACAGCGCGGTCGCGACCAGGGAAAAAGTATAGTTGTCCAGTCCTTCATTCACCTTCGCGAGCAGGTCGTTGAACCGCGACCGAATCCAGTTGTCGACCGGGTCGAACCGCACCCCGTCCACGGGCTCGAACCCGTGGACATGCGGGTACACCAGCCGGCACGCGTTCCAGATCTTGTTGGAGAAATTGCGCCCGAGCTGGAATCGCTCGTCCCACAGCCGGTAACTCTGCGACTGGCTCTCCAGAAAGGTCATCGTGAACCGGACCGCGTCGGTGCCGTACTTGTCAATCATCTCGAGCGGGTCCTCGCCGACGCCCTTGGAACGCGACATCCGCTCCCCGCTCTTCGCCAGCACGGTCGAGTGGATGTACACGTCGTCGAACGGGACCTGCCCGGTGAACTCCAGCGCCGAGAAAATCATCCTCGCCTCCCAGCGGAAGATGATGTCCGGGTCCGTGGTCAGGAAATCGGTCGGGTAGAACTTTTTAAGGTCAGGCGTCTCCTCCGGCCAGCCCATGGTCGACATCGGCCAGAGTGCGGAACTGAACCACGTGTCGAGCACGTCCTCATCCTGGTGCAGGTCTTTGGACCCGCACTTCGGGCATTCGGTCGGGTCCTCACGCGCTACAATCAGCTCACCGCACCCGCAATACCACACCGGTATCCGGTGTCCCCACCAGAGCTGGCGCGAGATGCACCAGTCGCGGATGTTCTTCATCCACTCCAGGTACACCTTGTTCCAGCGCTCCGGGTGAAACTTCACCCTCCCGTCCTCGACCGCCTTGATTGCCGGCCCGGCCAGCGGCTTCATCTTCACGAACCACTGCTCGCTCGCCAGCGGTTCAATCGTCTCGTCGCACCGGTCACAGGTCCCGACCGAATGCCGGTACGGCTCAATCTTCTCAAGCAGCCCGGCCGCCTCCAGGTCACGGACGACCTTCGCCCGGCACTCCTCGCGCGTCAAACCTCGGTATGCCTCCGGCGCCTCGTCGGTCATCTTCGCGCCCTCACCAATCACCTTGATTCGCGGCAACTGGTGACGTTCACCAATCTCAAAGTCAGCCGGGTCATGGGCCGGTGTCACCTTCACCGCCCCGGTTCCGAATTCCATCTCCACCGCCGCGTCCGCAACCACTGGTATCTCGCGGCCGGTCAACGGCAACGTCAGCTTCCGTCCGACGATACCCTTGAACCGGTCGTCCTTCGGATTCACCGCCACCCCGGTATCGCCGAGCATCGTCTCCGGTCGGGTCGTCGCCACGACCACGTGCCCCTTCCCACCAACAACCGGATAGCGGACATACCACAGGTTCGACTCCTGCTCGACGTACTTCACTTCCAGGTCGGATATCGCGGTTCCGCAGCGCGGGCACCAGTTCACGATATACAG
>CBDUZK010000011.1:0-23667 GCA_965371675.1 uncultured bacterium
CCGGGTCGGTCGCCAGGGACCGCGCGATTGCCACCCGCTGCTGCATCCCGCCCGAGAGCTCGTACGGCCGGCTTCGGGCAAACCGCGTGAGCCCGACCATGTCCAGCAGTTCCTTTGCCCGGGCGTGCCGCTCGCGCTTCCCGGTCCCGCGCATCTCCAGTCCGAACGCGACGTTGTCAAGCACGTTCCGCCAGGGGAAGAGCGAGTAATGCTGGAATACCATCCCGGTGTCCTGCCGCGGCCCGACTACCGGGCTCTCACCGACCACTGCCATCCCGGAACTGGGCGCAAGCAGCCCGGCCACAATCCGCAGCAGCGTGGTCTTGCCGCACCCGGTCGGCCCGACCAGGCAGGTAAAGCTCCCGGGCTCGATTGCCAGGTCGATACCATCGAGCGCAGTAACACTCCCGCCGTCCCGGCCCTGGAACACCTTGCCGAGGTTCTCAATCCTGACTCCCGTTTTCAGGCCGCGCATTCGGAACTCAACCACTACCGCTCCAGAGCCTGCCAGCCGGTGAAAGGTCGCCCGAGCAACCCGATGCCCCATGACAGCAAGGCCCCGACCAGGCCGATGAGAATCATCCCGGTAATCAGCACGTCCATCTCGGCCAACTCGTACGCGTAGATAATCAGATACCCGATTCCCGAATCCGAACCCGGCAGCATCTCGGCCGCGACAATCACCATCCACGCCACGCCCAGGCCGACTTTCAGGCCGGTGAATATCGAAGGCAGGGCCGCGGGCAATACCACCTTGCGGAACACCTGGCCCGGCTTTGCCCCGAGCGTCAACGCCGACTCGACATACGCATCCCTGACCCCGAGTACGCCGTCCACGGTATTCAGCAGTATCGGGAAGAACGCGCCATAGAACAGGATGAACAGCATTCCGACCTGGATTGTGTCGAAGATGGTATCCGAATACCGCACCCCGAACAGGTTCACCACCGTGTAGGTCTTGAACACCGCCATCGTGAACGGCAGCCACGCTATCGGGCACAAAGGCCTGAACATCTCGACGAACGGCCCGACCACCCGGCGTACAAGCCTGATCCGGCCCATCAGCAACCCGAGCGGCACCGCGACGATTGTCGCAAGCGTGAACCCCATCAATACCCGCACCCCGGAAACCGCGATGTTGTACAACAACGACCCGGTCTCGAGCACATTGTCGAGCGGGTGGACCAGCCGGTTGAACACCGCGCCGACGCGGGGCAGGAGCCACGGGTTGTGAAGCCGGATGGCGAGGAACTCCCAGACCGCAAGCAGGAGAATCGGCAGGACTACGGCCAGGCCGATCCGGCCCAATCTCCTGCCGAACTTCTGCCTGGGACCGGGATTCGGAGGCACGAGCTACTTGATTCTCTCGGCTGCGGCTTCGAGCGCGGACTCGAGCAACGAGAAGTCGTACACCATCTTCTCGAACTCCTCGCGGGTCTTGTCCTTCAACTGGTCGGTAATCTTCCCCATCCCCACCATCTCCTCGTACCACACCCACATGCCGTTGAGGAAAGCGTCATCCGGCTCAAGCGAATACCCGGACGTGGCCATCGAAACCACCTCGACCTCGGGTGTTGTCCCGATCCACTGGGCCACGTACTCGGTCGCCTTTTCCCGCTCGGTGTTGACGAAATGGGTTGAGACAATCATCAACTCCAGGAACTTGCCGATTTCCTCCGGATACGTTTCCATCGCCGACACGTTCGCCGCGACACAGCAGCAGGGATGGTCACGGAAGACCCCGGGCGGCAAGTCATGCAGCTCCGTCACACAATGACCAACGCCCTTGTCCTCGGCAATCGCGCACCACGGATTGTTGGAAACGTACGCCTGAACTTGGCCTGACATCAAGCCCGGAATCAGGTTCTTCTCGCCCTTCATATTCACCAGCAGAACCTGGGCGTCGGTATTCCCCTTGTCGCCGGTGTGGGTAATGCCCGCTTCGTCCAGGGCCCGCTGGAACACCAGCTTCGCCACCGCGACCGGGTTCTTGTAGCCAATCGGAACCTGGTAATCCTGTGCTTTCAACCAGGCGACAAACTCCTCCCACGAGTTCAGGTCCAGGTCCGGCTTCACAACCAGCATGTCGCCTTTGGAATGGAGCGGCGCAATCATCTTCATCGGCGCGCCCTTGTCCACGAAGAACGACACCGCGGCCACACCGCCAAGACCCACGTCAAACGCGCCCTGGCTCATCATTGTCGGCATCTTCGAACCGCCACCGGCCTTGTAGAACTCAACCTCGGCAACCAGCTCGTCGCCGTCGTACAGTTCGTACAGGTCCTTGGGCCGGATTTCCTTGAACCAGATGCCGTACAGGTCCTTGAAGGTCTCACCGGCCAGGGCCGCCACGTAGGGTGCGCACTGATGGTCATGACCGACATGGCCTACTCTGAGCACCGGCACTTCGGTCGGCTGGGCGAACCCGACCGAAACGAATGCGACCGCGAGCAACGCGGCCAGAACCGCTCTTTTCATACTGCCTCCCTGGGGTTGTCTGCTGCTGGTTATCGAACCGGGGCGACCGCCCCGGCACAGTGCGCTCATGTCACGCACCTCGCCGAGGTGGAACACAAAACACAAAGGCACAAAGTACACAAAGGAGAGATATGCCCGGAACGACCCGGACCCCTGGTGTCTTCGTGTCTCTGTGGTGTGTTGGGCTTGGTAGTTGGCTTCGGCCTGACTACGGGCAAACTGCCCGGATGATGATGACTCACGTCAAACACCTCCCGAGTCGTTGCACCCGCGCGAACTGAATCATCTCCCGGAGTGTAATGTCCGGGCGAACGGTGTCAACAATCGAGTTGACTTCCCGACACAGACGGTATCATGCTACTGACTTGCAGCAGCACTCACGACTGCCGAACTGCAAGCTACGATTCCTCGGGGCCGCGAACGGTTCGCTCTGCGACAAGGAGCAACAGCATGAACGACACGGAAGACCGGGACGAACAACTCCACGCCCGTTTCCACGCTGCGCTGGAAGTGGTCGAGCAGTGCCGAGAATTCGCACGCCTCATACCCGAAGTCAGAACCAACCTGGTGTATGCCCGGCTCGACGCAACGACCCACGACGACGTGCTGGCGGTCGAGGGTCGCATTACCGTCATCGGTGGATATCCCCGTGCCACCGGCACTCCTGTCTTCGGAGCGTCCGACCACATGGCACGACTCATCATCGAACTGAATCGCATCGACTCGTCCATCCGGGCCGGAATCAACTTCGCCAACAACCCGACACTTGCGGAGTGGCTGAAGGGCTACGCCGACCGGCACGGATGGGTATTCGGCGTCATCGACCGTTCCCGCGAACCCGAAGACCTCCGGCGCGAGGAACGCCCGTCGATACCGTGGAAGGTAACTGAGGCGGTCCGAACCGCTGAGGGTCGCGCGCCGAAGCTGTGCTACGAGACCGCCTCCATTGGGAAGGAACCGCTGACGTTCCTGGTTGGTGCCGACCCGGTTGAGGTTGCTGAACAGGCCTGTGCCATCGCGCGTGAGTGGACCCGGAACGTATCACCGGAGTTCTGCACACGCTGGACCCAACCCGGTTCGCGGCATTCAGCGAAAGGAGGATAGTGTGAAGGAAAAACTGCCCGCCATCGGCAAGATATCGCAACAGGTATTCGAGGAACTGATCTACCCCCGGCTCGGCGCGAAAAGCAACCGGGTACTTGTCGGCCCGATGCACGGCGTCGACGTCGGCATCGTCCGCGTCGGCAACCGGGCAATGGCGCTGACGACCGACCCGGTGTTCATCGTCCCCGAGTACGGCTGGAAGCGGGCCGCGTGGTTCGCCATCCACATCCTGCTCTCCGATATCGTGACCAGCGGCCTGAAGCCGACCTACCTGACCATCGACCTGAACCTGCCGAGGTCGATCAACGAGGAGCAGCTCGAAACCCTCTGGAAGGTAATCCACCGTGAATGCCGGCGCTACGGTATCGCGATTGTCACCGGCCACACCGCCCGCTACGACAACTGTAACTACCCGATGGTCGGCGGCGCGACCGTCATCGCCGAAGGCGGACTGAACGAGTATGTCTCCCCGCGCTTCGCGAAACCCGGGGACCGGATAATCGTCACCAAAGGCCCGGCGGTCGAGGCGGCCGGTATCTTCGCGGCGATGTTCCCGAAAACGCTGACCAGGAAGTTCGGCGCCGCGTTCGCGAAACAGGCCGACCGGCTCTTCTACCGGATGTCGGTCGTCGAGGATGCGCTGGCCGCGGTCAGCGTCGGGGTCCGGGACAAAGGCGTGACCTCGATGCACGACGCGACCGAGTGCGGGCTCTGGGGCGGGCTCTACGAAGTGGCGCAGGCCGGCGGCTTCGGCGTGCGGGTCGAAAAGGAACGAATCCCGATGCTGCGCTGCATCCCGGAAATCTGCGATCATTTCGGCATCGACCCGTACAAGTCTATCAGCGAAGGAACACTGATCGCGACCTGCCGTCCCCGCAAAGCTGATGCGGTCCTCGCAGCGCTCAAACGCAAGCGGATACCGGCTGCCGTCGTTGGCGAAATCACGAAGAAGGGAATGGTTCTGGTCGAGGACGACGTCGAGAAACCGCTCGCCCACCCGGTTGTCGACCCGTTCTGGCAGGCATTCTACGGCGCGCTGAAGAACTACGCCCGGATGGAAGGCTGACTCACCCCGGCCAGCGCAGCACCCAGGGCCGCGGCCAGGAACGGGTGACGCGCGGTAACAACCGACTGCTCGAACCTGTTTTCGAGCGCGAGCCGCATGCCCTCGTCTTGCGCCACGCCGCCGGTGAACACCACCTCGGGGCCCACATCAAGCGGGGCGGCCATATTCGCGACCCGCCGGGCAAGCGCCTCGTGGAGTCCGGCGATGATGTCCTCGACCGCAATCTCGGCCGCGACCAGCGACAGTATCTCGGACTCGGCCATCACAACGCACAGGCTCGATATCGCCACCGGCTTGCGCGACTTGAGCGCCAGCGGGCCGAACTGCGCCAGCGGCACCTGCAGCTTCACTGCCAAGACCGACAGGAAGTTCCCGGTGCCGGCCGCGCACCGGTCGTTCATCGCGAAGTCGCTGACCCGGCCCGACTCATCAAGCACCAGCACCTTTGAGTCCTGCCCGCCGATATCGATGACTGCCCGGCACTCCGGGTGCCAGTGTCTCACCCCGAGCGCGGCCGCCTTGATCTCGGTAATACTGTCGACCGCGAAATCAGCGGTGTGACGGGCGTAGCCGGTCGCGGTGACCGAGCCGATTGCCGCCCGCTCAATCCCGGCCCTGGCAAGGCAGGCCGCGAACGCTGCCGGGCCTGCTTCGCGTGGTTTGTGCCCGGTCGGCCGGACGAAATGTGCGACCAGTTCCGTGTCCTCGTCGAGGACCACGACCTTGGTGTTGATCGAACCGATGTCAATGCCGGCGCTAAGCATGTCCCCTCCTCAGTACCCGGCCGAACCCCGGATTCGCGCCCGCCTTTCGGGCGGCGCGGACGAACGCGTCGATGTTCGCGGGCGGCGTCGCAATCGGGACCTCGCACCCGGTCGAAGCAACCAGCCCCATCGGGCAGTCACGGTTGAGCCTGACCATCTCGTCGACCGTGGCCTCTATCTCCTCCGGGCGACCAAGCCAGACTTCAGACGTACTGAGATTGCCGATCAGCCGGACCTTATCCCCGACCCGCTTCACCGCACCGCTCAGCTTGATCCGGTCGATACTGAGCAGGTCGGCCCCCGACTCGACCAGCGCCTCAATGATCAGCTCGGTGTCGCCGCAGACGTGCAGGATGACGTCCAGGTCATACCGGTGCCAGTAGTCGATGACCTCACGCTCGTACGGCAGCGCGAACTCGCGGTACTGGGCGGGCGATATCACGCTGCCCGACGCCAGCGGATCGACCAGCATCGGCAGACCACCCTGGTTGATGATCGCCTTCGAGAACTGAATGACCGAGCGCGTAGCGTAGCGCAACAACTCGTGCACCTTGTCCGGCTCGAGCAGCAGCCCGAGCAGGAACTCCTCAGCCGGAACCAGATGCTGGGCGGTCGTGAACGGTGCGGGCACGAACGCCAGAATCGGCACCCGGTCGCCGCGCGCCTCGTACGCATAGTCAATGGCATCCAGGTACACCTTGAGCCTGCCGTCGGAAACCGGGTCCACGACTCGGTCGTCGACCTCGCCAAGCCCGGGCCACTTCGGCCGAAGGAACATCGGCAGGTCGTCGCTGGGGAAATCGAACCCGGAGCCGAGCGCCTCTGCGATGAGCCCGACCTCGGAGAACAGGGAGATGAAGTCGTGACCGTACCGGTCCTGGGCGACAAGCTGAGCCCGCGCCATCGTCGCCCCGTCGGTCACATAATCCCTGAGCGAGACCCCGAGCACCCGGGCGGCGTGCGACGTAACGAGTGGGAAGACCGGTACCCGGTCCTGCGGCTCGTCGATGACAAGCAGCCCGAACCGCTCCAGCGGAGTAAGCAGTTCCTTCTCCCGCCTGGGCGGAACAACAGGTGGACCGCACGCTCGACGCTTCTCGTCCCCGGTCGCGTGGCCCGGAATCTCAATGCGGCCGCTCATCGTCGATCCCTCAGCAGTTCCAGGAACGCGTCAATCCGCGTCCGCAACTGCCGGTTGATCTCCGGTGCCGGGGGCGGGACGTCGAACTCGAGCACCGGAATGTCAAGCTCCTCGCGGGCGAAACGGGCGATGAGCCGTGACTCCATCGCGCAGTGCGACCCGCCGAGGATGCCGGACACGATCACTCCTTCGGCGTCATGCTCCCGGGCGAGTCGCAGGACCGGCTCGACCCGCTGGCGGGTGGAACCGGTCAGCGATGCCGCCATGAACGACTCGGCGACCGCGACCAGCGGCGGCTTCTCCTCGTCAAGCAGCTCCAGCGCCTGGGCGATGACGTACTCGGTGCCGACCACCCGACCGCCGTGGTCTTCGACGTAGTTGAGGAACAACGGGTCAGCGGGCGGGGTCACCCAGACGAGGCGGAGCCCACCAAGGTCGACGGCCGTTTCGCCGCGCTCGACCCTGGCTTCGCAGGTCGCAACCAGGTGATCGAGCACGGCCGGCCACTCGTCGATATCGGAGTAATGGTGCAGGCAGCCGAACTCGACCACCATCGATTCGAGCGCCGGCAGCGCCCCGTGCCGAAACGTCAGCTCCCGCAGCCGCCGGGTCAACCGGCGCACGCGGTTGGCCTTGGCCACACCAACCCGCAGTTCCTGCTCGCTGATGCTCCGCCCGGCCAGTGCCTCGAGTTGCAGAAGCACCCGTTCGTACTCGCAGACGAGCAGATCGCGCGCCTTCGGGTCATAGGGAACCGCGGAATCCGGGGTCACGACCGGTTCCGGTGCGCACGCATGACAGTCGAGCTTCTCGTACCGCATCGGCGACTCGACCCACAGCATCCGGGCCGCGAACCGCTCGGCAAGCTGCTCGACCCCGGAGTAGTCGTCGCACGACGCGCCGGTCGAAGCGATAACCAGGTCCGGGTCCGGGAAGTAGGCGTGCTTGGCGAACGCACCCAGCGCGGCCCGCGAAAAGCAGGTTGCGTCGCCGATGCCCAACTCCGCCGCGGCGTCGAAGAGCACGTTGCTCTCCATGACGAACGGGGTCCACCAGATGCAATCCGGGTAGAACGCGACCATCTCCGGGAACGCGTCGACGATGACCGGTACGGCGCCGAGGTCGCCCATGCACGCCACGACCTTGCGTCTCAGTTGTCGGGCTCGATACAGCCGTTCGGTCTCGTTCTGAACGAATCCCCACATGCGAAGCGCGGCCAGCGAGTTGTCGTACTTGAGTCGCATCAGGTGCCGGCACCCGTAGACGGCAAACGTCTGAGGTGGAAACAGGTACGCCGACCATGCCTTGAGCCCGCCCTGTTCCTCCTGGTCCCTGCGGAAGTAGTGGTATCGGTCGAGCAGCGCGGTCGGGACCCGGTCGAACAGCTCTCCCCACTCCGCGAAGGACACCCGGCCCGCCGGCGGGTCCTGCCAGGATGGACGGGTCGCCCTGCTCACAGGTTCTCCATGAAGGCCTCGACCCGGGTACGCATCTGCTCCCGGTTCTCAGTCGAGTAGTTGCCGTCGAGCGGGAGCATCGGGATACCGATCTCGTGACGCAGCCTGACCGCCTCGAAACTCCACGGGTCACAATAGAGCAACGTCTTGTACACCAACCCCGAGACTCGATACCGTTCGACCTGCCGGCGGACACTCGTGTAGACCGCGCAATTCGGCCGTCTCATCATATCCGGACGGGCTAAGTAGTGTTCAGCAAGGTCGTCCA
Organism: uncultured bacterium; assembly: GCA_965371675.1. GTDB lineage: Bacteria > Hydrothermota > Tepidihabitantia > Tepidihabitantales > Tepidihabitantaceae > DSBX01. Next base: position 8,279 of record CBDUZK010000011.1, read on the forward strand.
TCGGGTCGCCGCCGGTCCGGCAGTCGTCCGCGAACCAGCGAGCCCCGGTATGGAGCAGATCCGTAACGATATCGGCTCCGTCTTCGACCAGTTCGATCAGCCACCGGTCCTGCCAGGCGATCTCGCTGCCACCGAGCATCAATCGCGGTCGCCCCCGGCGCCCATGTCGGGTCGCGGGAGCAGCGCTCACAAGACTCTCAAGCACCACGCCAAACCGGTCCGGGTCCATGAAACCGGCCAGGGCCACCAGGTCCAGAATATCACTTTCGCTCACCGCCGGGCCGTCGCCGAGCCGGGCCGCGTCAATGGCCCGCAGCCGTTCCCGCATCCTGTTGCCGTGCTCAATCTCGGGCGCGAGCCCGGCCGCGTCGAACCCGCGGCCGGTAAACGCTCCCAGCTCCCGGCCCAGCAATTCAAGCCGGCGCCTGAACTCGGCCAACCGGTGCGGCAACGGCTCTGACGTGCGGGGCATGTACAGGTCGAACACCGGCAACCCGAAGTGACGGTGAAGTGTCTCCGGCAGCCGGCGCAGCATATCGCAGGTGTTCACCGATACCAGGGCGCCCACACTCCCGTACAACAGGTCTTCCCCGGACCGGCCCAACTCGAAGTTGCCGGCGGTACTCAGGCAGACCGGACACGCGTCCGACCGGAGGTACCGCTCTCCCCGGACTTCGGCGTCGTACCCGCCGCGTAGCAGCCGAACCGGCACCGCACCCGCGGCGCGGATGAGTTCGACCGGCGCATAGTGGGAGAAGAAGCCGACGACCTTCACGCCCTCCGCTCGCAGTCGATGCAACTCACCCAGCCGCTCGAGTCTCAGCTCTTCAAACCGCTCCGCGCCAATCAGTGCCATGGCTTCAGCTCCAGCGCCTCGATGAATGCGGACTCGAAGCCGGCGTGCCCGCTCAACATGATCTCGTGGCACTGACCTGCGAATACCTCCGCCTCTTCGAACAGGCCCGGGTCCCGCGCCATCATGACCGCCCCTCGGAGCGCCAGGTTGGGATGCCGGACAATCCGCGTGCCGGGAATCTCCGGTAGCAGTCCGATGCGGAACGCATCGGCCGGGTCGATGGCGGCACCGAACTTCCCGGTCAGGTGAATCCGCCCGATGTCTTCGGACCGGGCCGGCCAGGCAGCCAGCAGGGCCTTGATGCCCGCGGCAATCGCGGCCTTGGCGAGTTGGACTTCGCGGATATCAGCCTGTGACAGGTAGACTTCGGTAGCGCCTTCGCCGGCCAGCACGAGCCGGTCTCCGCGCCGGACGCGGCCGTCGGGCCGGAGTTTCCGGTTCCGAAGCGCGGCGGCGAGCGCGGACAGCACGCCTGAGCCGCAAATCGATGTGGCCGGGCCGCCCCTGACCGTTTGAACTTGGAAACCGTTCCGCCCGGGCCGGACTTCGGCAATCGCGCCGGGACGGGCCAATGACCCGCACTCCAGGGTCGCGCCCTCGAACGCCGGTCCGGCCGCGGTCGAACAGACGAGAATCCTCTCGCGGTTCCCAAGCACGACCTCGCCGTTAGTGCCGGCATCGACCAGGAGGCTCGGACTTGCGCACCGGTGGATGCCCGACGCGAGGATTGCGGCGGTGCAATCCGCCCCCACGAAACTGCCGAGCAAGGGCGGCACCCGGACTCGAAGCGAAGGCTGCAACGCGGTCATGCCCGACACGGTCCGGCGCAACGGAACCCGCGAGCGGTAGGGATAGGTACCGAGCCCGGCCGGGCTCCGGCCAAACAGGAAGTGAACCATGGTTGTGTTGCCGACCACGACTGCGGCGCGGCGGCGTGACACGCCGCTGTGGCGCATGAAGTCGAGCACCGGGTCGAACGCCCGGACCCGTCGTACCTGCCGGGCCTGGGAAATCCTCGTCATCACGTCGGCGCCGAACACGACCTGTGGGTTCAGCACATCGTGGCGGCTTCGCACGCGGCGGCGTGCGGCATCGACCGCCGCCATCGAGATAGTCGTCGTCCCGAAGTCAACCGCGAGGACCAGGTCCGGGTCGACCCGGCGGGAAGCCGGGCGGTGTCGCCCGCCGGGACGCGACGGCCCGACCTCGACTCGCACGGCTTCCTCGGGCACGAACCTGCAGGCAAGCACATACCGGAACCCGAGACCGTCTCGCACCCGGATCCGGCACTTGCCGCACGTCCCGTGTCCGCCGCAATCGGCTCGGACCACAACCCCCTGCCGCTGCAGCAGCGCCAGCAGGCTCCGCCGACCGTGGGGCGCAACCGGGGTGGTCATCATCCGGGCTTCAACTCCGGGCGGTGTCGACAATCGCCTGGACGTTTCCGGACGGGGAGTCGGCCGGGACATCGCAGGCGGTAGACAAGATAAGCCTCGGTCCGGCATCGGACATGCACCGCCGCGCCGACGCCCCGACTTCGCCGGGCGTACCGCTCCGCACGAGTTGCGTCGAGACATTCCCCATCAGGACGACGTCCGGACCCAGCCTCCAGCGCGCCTTGGCGAGGTCAATCCCGTCCACGCTGAGCACGTCCGCGCCGGTGGCGGCCATATCGGCAATGATGTCCAGTGTGTCACCGCAGATGTGAAGACCGGCCCAGCATCCGCGGGCATGGACCTCGTCCACCAGCCTCGCAAGATACGGACGCGCGAAGTCACGGAACACCTGCGGGCTGACCAGCGACCCCGACGCCACGGGGTCGCCGATGAACGGGATGCCCCCGGCCCGAACGATTGCCGCGATGTACCGGACCTGATTGGCATGCGCCAGGTCGAGATACCGCCGGGCGGTATCCGGCTCGTTCAACACCGCGCCCAGGAACCGCTCAATGCCGGCCAGGAATGAAGCGAGCGTGAACGTCCCCTTGATCGACGTCACAAGCTGCACCCGGTCACCGAGCAAGTCCTTGAGTATCCGCGTCGCCGCCAGCATCATCGGCAGCCGTCCGTCGCGTTCCGGGTCGGCCGGCTGCAGGCCGACCTCGTCCGGCGGCTCGACCAGGAACGCGTTGTCGTCCTCCTGAAACTCAACCACGGCGCCCATCGCCTCGGCCTCGACGACCGTGTCCGCGAAGACCATGACCAGGTCGTATTCGTAACGCTCCCACGCCGCGAATAGCACACGGGCCAGCGTTGCTCCATCCGTCACCGCCTCGCGGATCGTGACCCCGGCCAACCGGGCCGCGTGGTCGGCGACGACCATCGGGAAGACGACCGGGCGAGCCGGTGTCGAACCGGTCAGCAGGACCTCGAGCCCCTCGGTCTTCCGCGCACAGGCCTTCGCATCCGAGGCGGACGCCGACATCAGAGCCCGATGAGTCTCTCGATTTCGGCCACCGCAGAGTGGGCGTCCGGCGCCCAGGCGTCGGCCCCGCACTGCTTGCAGAAACGTGCGCTGACCGGTGCGCCGCCGATGATGGTACTGGTCCCTCCCCGCAGCCCGGCCTTATCCAACGCCTCGACGACCTTGCCCATGTTCGGCATCGTGGTTGTCATCAGGGACGACATGCCGACGATGTCGACGCCGTCGTCCGCAGCCCGGACAAAAGCGTCGACCGGCACATTGCGGCCGAGGTCGATGACTTCGTAGCCAGCAGCCTGAACCATAACCTTGACTATGTTCTTGCCGATATCGTGGATATCGCCCTGCACCACACCAAGCGCGACCCGCCCCCGCGGCTCACGGTCCGAGCCCAGCTCGGCCTGCAGGATGTCGAACCCGGCGTACATCGCCTTGGATGCCAGCAGCACTTCGGGGACGAAGTACTCGCGCGCCGCGAACTTCACACCGACGAGCCGCATGCCGCGTGCCAGCCCCTGGGCAATCGCCGCGTCCACCGGGAGCTTGCGATCGATCACCTGCCTGGCCAGCTCGGCAACCCGCTCCGGCTTCAGGGCGAGCACTGCTTCCGCCAATTCCTGGTGCAGCCGCTTGGATTCATTCAAAGACGACATGCTGATTTACCTCCGGTCGCTCGGCAACCGGGACGGAGACAAGGGCGCCGCTCCGGCAGCGCCCTTGCCGCGCCCCGGTCTACTTCTGAGCGATGTAGAACCCGCGACCCACCTTGTGGGCATGAGCTGCGTCGCGCCACAAGTCTACGAGCCCGGTCGCGAAGCCGAACAGCTCCTCACCGAAGTTCTCGATGATGGTTGGTTTCAGTTCGACTTCGACCTTCTGCTTGTAGTCGTCGAAGCACTTCGCGTAGTCCTCGGTCTGGTCCCTGGCGTCGAGCATCTTGAACCCGACCTTCTTGAGCACCTCTTGCCAGCCACCGAACGTCTCCATGTACGGGAACGACATCGACTCATACAGCTTGGCAAGCAGGTCAGCCTCGACCTCGCCGGTGATAACCCAGTCGGTGAACCCGAGTTTGCCGCCCGGTTTCAGGACGCGGTAGCACTCCGCCGCCAGCACATCCTTGTTGGAAACGTAGCACCACGCTTCCTGGCCCCAAACCACATCGAACGTGTTCTTCTTGAACGGCATGTCCATCGCATTGCCTTCGACGATGTCGATGACGCCATCAAGCCCGGCTTTCTTGTTGCGCTCGATTGCCTTCTCGTTCATCGTCCGCGTGAAGTCGAGCCCGGTCACCTTGACACCGTGCTTCTTGGCGATGTGACGCGCCGGCGCGCCGAGCGCGCTGGCCACGTCGAGTACGTGCATGCCTTCCTTCAGGCCTAGCGCGGACGCCAGCTCATCGGTCGTCCGGTCGGCGCCGGAGTGAATCTGCTCACTCATCACCGCTTCCCAGAGAAGCCCACCCGGTCCGTCATAGACGTCCTGGACGTCCTTTATCGTGTAATCGTACCGCTTCGGCATCCTACCTCCTGTGTTTCGGTCTGTCTACGCGGCCGGTCGCACCGGGACGCGTCCGACCAACATTGCCAGCGGCGGGCATCCGCCCGCCAACTGTTGTTACTGAAGAGGAACCGGGACGACCGTCCCGGTAGGGAGTGCTCATGTCTGACACCCCGCGTGGTCAAAAAACGAGACAACGAAGCAGACGCTCAAAGTCGAAGCCGTCTCGGGGCAACTCAAGCGCCCGGTGTTCTCGTATGGTGGTGAAGGGTCGGGTTCGACTACGGGCAAACTGCCCGGAAGGTATCGGCTCACGTCCGAAACCTCTTCAAACGGAACATCCAATCATTCACGCAAGAAACATACCGCAGCAGTGCACCATTGTCAATCCGCACCGCATATCTTGACGCCCGTCCCGAGCCGTTTCGGACAGCACGGGCGGGCGCTTTCACGCCCGCCCGGTTGCGTCTACTGCTTGTGTGCGCTACTCGACCACGACGAACTCGGCGCGTCGGTTCTGCGCCCGTTCTTCCTCGGTGTCGTTCGGGCCAACCGGGTTGGTCATGCCGAACCCCTTCGCGCTAAGGCGCGCGCGATCGATGCCGAGCTTGTCAACCAGGTAATCCACCACCGCCCGGGCACGCCGCTGTGAGAGCAGCAAGTTGTACTCATCGGTGCCCGCGTTATCGGTGTGACCGCGGATTTCGACCTTGATGCCCGCGTTCTCGGTCATTATCTTCGCCGCGCCCTCAAGCGCCGCTCGGGACTCGGGTTTGAGCGTCGCCTGGTCAAAGTCGAAGTACACCTTGAGCGTTATCTTCACACCCCTCTTCACCAGCTCGATGTCTGCCCGGGCAACCTGCTCGGGCAAGACGCGAACCGTCGCGGTGGCGGTCATGTAGCCCTCGACCGCGGCCTGGACCTTGTACTCACCCGCAAGGACGTCATCCACCCGGAACCCGGTCTCGCCGCTCGTCATACCGGCGAGGTCTGAGCCCGGGAACTCGATGGTCGCGGTCAGCACGTCGCCGGTCGCCGCGTCAGTCACGCTGCCGGCAATCGAACCCATCGTAGCCTCGGGCTTGAGCGCGAACTCCACCTGGCTCACCTGGTTGATGACGACCTCGACCGCCTGCTCCGAGGGCAGGTAGCCGTCGGCCATCGCTCTCACCATCACCGTACCGTATTTCACCTTCTTGGCCGTGAACGTACCTTGGTCCGGGCTGGTCGACATCGACTTCACCTTCGGCCGGGTCGGGAACGCGATGAACGCAACCACCGGTTCACCCGTCACGGCGTCAACAACCCGCCCGGCGATGGTACCGGTGGTAGGCTTCGGCGCTGTGTACAGGTCGCCCTGCAGGCCCAGTCCGGCAATCAGCTCGATGTTCTCCATGTTGTCGGTCAGGCCGAACGACGCGCCGAACTCCAGCACGAACGGTTTCAGGTATCCGATTCTCACTCCCGGGGTAACGCGCATCCGGGCGTTGTCGCCGAAGGGCAGCATGTTGTCCGCTTCCTCGGCGAAGAACTCGGCAAAGACATTGAGTTCGCCGATGTCGTACTCGACCGCCGCACCCAATGTTGAGTAGGTAGCCTTGACCTCGGTTCCACCAATCGGGGTGTAGCTGTCATAGGTCTGGCCGTAGTTAAGGTGCACGGTCGGCATGTTGGGTGTGATGTCCGGCAGGTAGGCGGTCACCAGCCCGGTCCAGGTCGGCCCGTTCAGGAGCGGCAGGCCGAACACGCCCCAGCGCCAGCCCGACCGGGGACCGTAGATATCCTCGCCGCTGCGGGTCATGCTGTACCCGCCCAGCATGCCCAGCTTCACCACTGACAGAACCGGAACGGACACCTTCACGCCCGGCACCATGTTGTGCCAGTCCCAGAAATTGGTGTACCCCTTGAAACAGCCCATATCGAGCAGGCTGCTGTCCGGGTGCTTGGTGGTGTACTCACGCACGCCGCCGTGCCAGAAGAACAGTTCGAACCAGCGGCACGGTGCAAGGCTGACAGTACCGGTCAGGTCGTTGGTAAACGCCGTCATCTCGGGCGTGATGCCCTTCCGCCATGCCTCGTGCATGTCGTCGTAGTCGGCCCAGCGATACAGGCCGTGAAGCTGAAGCGAGCCGATCCACCCGCCCTCTTCGGAGCGGGCATCCTGGACGCGGAACAACCCGCGCCCGCCGGTCAGTCCGGTGTAAGCTGCGGCGCTGGACACGAAGCCCACCGCCAGTACAAGAACCAGCAACCTCTTCATCTTGCCTCCCATGCTTGCCTGCCTCTCCGCGGCAGGCCGGCCGTCCATGCTGACACTCCGGGTGGCAGCGAGACGCGTATCTAGCCAAACATCAGACGCTTGCCGCCACGCAGAACAGGTAGTATATACAGCTTTTTCGACCCGAATGCAAGCCCGGGGTCGCAGAAGGTGTGAGCTGCGTCCGCACCACGCGGCTCGTCACCACCGGCATCTACCCCGTCGTTCCCCAATCGACAGCTCATTGACTTCTCCGCCACACGCCCCACTCTGTGGTATGGGAATGAAAATCGTAGCGGTCCTCACCCTCCTCGCCCTGCCGCTCACCGCTCAGCCCCGGGCGACGAAACACCTCCTCCACTTCGAAGTCCTCGGGGTCGGCTACAACCCGGTGCGGGCAAAACAGGGATTCACCAGCTACGTACTCCGCTGCTACTACAGCTCGGGCCGGCTCCGCGTCGGAACCGCGTTCACCGACCTGAACGGGTTTGACCTCACGATGCTACCGCTCACCGTCGGCCTGAACTTCACTCGCCGAACGCGCCGGACCGGCTGCTTCTACAGTACCGGGCTCGAGACCTATGTCGAAGGCTCGCTCGGCATCCTGAACAAGGACATATACGTCGAACCCGACGGCGCGTGGTTCGGCCCGACCGGCAAGCTGTACTTCGGTGTTGAGGGTGATTACTACGGCGTCGGGCTCGGCCTGCAGGGCGGAGTCACGTGGGACGGGTACGGCGACCGCCGGGGATTCAAACCGCTCCTGGCAATCCGCGCCCGGCTCGGCACGTTCGCCATCCCGCTCGGGCGGTAGGCGCAGGGCATCAGCCCGCGTCCGTCCCCGGCTTCTTCGCCGACACGCTGATACTCAGGATACTGCCGGCAAGCTCCCGCAACTGCTTGGTAGACAGGTTCATCTCGGCCGCGGACTGCTGCGCGACCGGGTCATTTGCCATATCCTCGAGCGGGAACGTCTCCTCTTTGTGGACCTTGATATCCCGGAGCCCGGCCGCCTCGATGGCGCCGAGGTACTCGTCCTTGAGTAATGCGCCCGCGACGCAACCCACCAATGCCGCAACCGACTCCCGGACACCAGCAGGGAGGTCCTTCAACAACACTATGTCCGACACCATCAGCCTGCCTCCGGGCTTCAACACCCGGTATGCCTCCGCGAACGCACGCCGCTTGTCCGGCACCAAGTTGATGACGCAGTTGGAAATGACGATATCCGCGGTGTTGTCCGCGCAGGGCAGGTTCTCGATCTCGCCCAGCCGGAACTCGACATTTTCACACCCGGTCTTGCTCGCGTTCGCACAGGCCTTGTCCACCATCTCCGGCGTCATGTCCACGCCGATGACTTTGCCCTTCGCACCCACCTTCCTTGCAGCCAGGAAGCAATCGAACCCCGCGCCCGACCCGAGGTCTATGACCGTCTCGCCTTCCTTCAGCGAGGCGAGCGCGGTTGGGTTCCCGCAGCCCAGCCCGAGGTTCGCGCCATCGGGCACCGACGCCATCTCGCCATCGGAATACCCCATGTCCCGGCTGACCGCCTCGGCCGACGGGATACCGCAGCAGGCTGACCGCACCGGGCTCGATCTGGTCCCGGACCCACGGCAACAATTGCCCTCGGTCGCAATCCGGGCATACCCATCTCGTACCGCTTTCCGCTTCTCGTCTTCCTTCATCGATCCTCCCGGCTGTTCAACCTCACCGCTCGTCACGCTGACTCTCGCCGGACTGCGCCGAACCTGTCTACTAGTTGGATATGTCCCGACCACGACGCGATTCGGCCGAATCGTGCCGAACCTCACTCGGCGCGGCAGGAAGCCGCGACACCTGCAGCCTGGCGCAAACGGCACCTGCTTCCTGAACCCGGGCGTCTACTTCCTGCGACGAGCGTCGGACACAGAGCGTGGCGCGTCAAACGTCCACAAGGTCATCATTCAGCACTGGCCTGTCGAGCACAACAGAAACGGGCGAGAGTCGAACCGGCTCTCGCCCGTAGTGGAAAATAGACGCTACTTCAGTACTGACACCTTGAGTCGGGCGCTGCCCTGACTGGTGGTGAGCTCCATGAAGTACATCCCGGTCGCGACTTCGCGGCCGACATCGTCGGTCAGGTCCCATCTCACGTTGGTATGGCCGGCCTCGGCCGACCCGGAAAGAAGCGTCCTGACCAGGCGGCCCGCACTGGACCGAACCTGCAGCCGGACGTGGCCGGCCCTGGCCAGACTGAACCGCACAGTGGTCGGGCCGCTGGCCGGGTTCGGGTACACGCTGGTGAGACGCACCGGTTCCTGGACGGGAATCTCGGACACACCGACCGGGCCGAGCGCGCTCTCGATCCAGGCCCGGATTGTGGTCTCGTTGAACCCCTCAGTGCCGTTCACCACGACGCCCAGGGTGTCAATCACGTAGTTCAACGGGATATAGGAGTTGATCTTGTACATATTCCACACGCCACCGTAATCGCGCAGGAACGGGTAGTTGTACTGCCGGGCATAGTACTTCACGACCGATTCCATGTTTTCCCACAGGTTGATGGAAATCGGTACGAACCCCCGGCTGCCGTACTCGTCGTACAGGGCTTGAAGGCGCGGCAACTCCGCGCGACACGCCGCTCAGCCCGATTGCCAGAAATTGAGAAGGACTACCGACCCGCGGTAGTCGGAAAGACTGTGGTTGGTGTAAGCCGTGTCCGGAAGCGTGAAGTCGGGGGCGGGAGTCCCCGGCCCCGGCCACGCGACCGCCAGCAACGGCATCAACACCACAAGCAGCACGAACAGCTTGCGCATATGCGACCTCCTGTACGTCGGTCAAGCTCAAGATTATCCGTGGATTACGCCAGTGTCGGAATTCTATGTCGACCCGGACCGATTGTCAAGTCGACCCCGTCGGTCTTGATCGACCGCAGGGCGTGGCTTGACAGGCCAACCTGATTCGATGTAAGCTGCAAGACAAAGGAGTCCTCCGTGAATCGCAGACTTGTCGTCCTGTTCGCATTGGGTATCATCGTCGCAACCCTGCCCGGACAGCAATTGGAAACGACCATCCGTCTGCCCGACTCGCTCGGCGGGTCGATGCGCCTCCGCTGCGTGACCTGCAACACCACGAACAACACCGTCTATGTCGGCGGCCAGTGGGGCTCGACGACCATCGCCATCGACGGCAACACGAACCGGAAGATAGCCCGGATACCGACCGGGTGGTTCGCGCTTGCCCTTTGCTACAACCCGACGAGCAACAAGGTCTACAGCGCCAACTACTACGACAACAACCTGACGGTCATAGACGGCGCCTCGAACCTGGTGCTTGCATCGGTGAGCGTCGGGTGGTCTCATCACGGGCTGGTTCACAACTCCGTCGACAACAAGGTCTACGCTTCAAGGTACACCGGCAACAGCGTGACCGTGGTGGACGGCGTGACCAACAACGTTGTTGCTACTGTCGGAGTGGGCGAGGGTCCGATCGGCCTGTGCTACAATCCGCTCAGCAACCGGGTCTACTGCGCGAACGAACGCAGTGCGAGCATCACTGTCATCGACGGGTCGGCGGACACGGCAATCGCGACGGTCCCGACCGGCGACAACCCGACATTCCTGTGCTACAACGCGACCTCGAACAAAGTGTATTGCGCCAACACGATCGGCAACACCGTCACCATCATCGACGGGGCAACGAGCACGGTGCTGGCCACGGTGCCGGGCGGCAACCTGCCGCAGGCGGTGTGCTGGAACCCGGTCGACAACAAGGTCTACTGCGCCGGCGCGTCCTCCGACGAAGTGACGGTCATCGACGGGGTCGGCGACAGCGTACTCGCCGTGATGACGGTTGGAGACAAGCCTTCGGTCCTGTGCTACGATTCCGTGGACAACCGGGTCTTCTGCGGGAACATGTCCGGTAACTCGGTGACCATAATCGACGCGGCGGCCGACACCGTGATCGGCGAGGTCCCGGCCGGCGACTACCCCTGGTCAATCGTCTACAACTCCGCCGCCAACAAGGTCTACTGCGTCAACTGGAACAGTTGCGACGTCACCGTCATCGACGGCGCCGCGGCCGCCGTCATCGACACCGTCCGCATCGGGTCCTGGCCGAGAGCATTCTGCTACAGCCAGGCGGGTCTCAGGGTCTTCTCCGCCAACCAGTGGAGCAGCACCGTCACCGTGGTCGACGCGGCAGCCAACCGGGTCCTGGGCAATGTGCCGACCGGCGAAGCCCCTTGGTCAATCTGCTACAACCCGGCCGACGACAAGGTCTACACGGCAAACCGGAACGGTGACAACGTCACCGTCATTGACGGCTCCACCAGCGGCGTCCTCGCGACGCTGTCGACCGGGGTCCGGCCGGTGGCGGTCGTGCACAATCCCGCAAACGACAAGGTCTACTGCGCGAACCAGTGGAGCAACACCATAACGGTCATCGACGGCCCGGGCAACGGCATTGTCGCCACGGTTCCGGTCGGACCCGGTCCCCGGGCGTTGTGCCACAGCGGCACCGACAACAAAATCTACTGCGCCAACGGGTCCGGAAGCTCCGTGTCGGTGATTGACGGCGCAACCCATGCCGTCGTTGCGACCGTCGGGGCCGGTGCAATCCCCTTTGCCCTGTGCTACAACCCGACGAGCAACAAGGTCTACTGCGCCAACTTCGGAGACAGCTCCGTGACCATCATCGACGGCGCCGGAGACAGCGTCGTGGCCACGGTGGCCGTCGGAAGCGAACCGTGGACCGTTACCTGCAGCCCGGACGACAACCGGGTCTACTGCGCCAGCGCCGGCCGCGATGATGTGACGGTGATCGACGGCGCGTCTGACACTGTCGTCGCGACAATACCGGTTGGATCCGACCCCTCCTTCCTGGCGTATTCCGCCGAGGGCAACAAGCTCTTCTGCGCCAACATGGGCAGCAACACGGTCTCGGTCATCGACTGCAGTACCAATCAGGTGATCATGACCCTCAGCGTCGGATCCGAGCCGACAGCGCTGACGTGGTGCCCGGACGTCAACCGGCTCTTCGTGGCGAACAACACCGGCTCCAGCATCTCGGTCATCCGCGACAGCAGCGCCCAGGGAATCGTCGCGGAAGAACCGGTCAGACGGGGTTCGGCGCCGACCGCTACGGTCGTGCGCATTGTGCTTGATCTTCCGCATTCGTCATTCGACCATCGGCACTCGTCGTTGTCTCTCCTCGACATCACCGGCCGGCAAGTAATGGACCTCGTGCCGGGCCGCAACAACCTGGGCGCGATTGCGCCGGGAGTGTACTTCGTGGTCGCGGACGACCACGGAAGGACGCACAGGGTAGTTATAGCCAGATGAACTTGATCGCGGCAGCGGTACTGCTGGTCAGCTTGGCGGTTCCCGCAGAGTCCGAACCGGTTTCCGAGGCGCGGATTCACATCGCTGGCCGGCACGAAGCGGCGCAGTTTCGCAAACTGCTGGGCGACCTGTACATCGTCACCGTCGGCTCTGGCGAGGACGACGACTGGCTTCTGGTGCAGGCGCACGCTGACCGACTGGCCGAGGCGGCCGCGCTCGGGTTCCGGGTGGAGGTCACCTGGCCCGACATCCGCGACAAGTTCTACTCGGTGACCGGCGTCGACCCGAACGACCCGGACGGCGGGCGCAACTACGGGTTCTACATCAACTACGCCGAGTGCATCGATACGCTCCGGTCGCTGGCGACCCGCTACCCGGACCTCTGCAGCCTGTTCAGCCTTGGCCCGAGCTACCGCGGCAATGACATCTGGTGCTTGAAGCTATCCGACAACCCGGCGACCGACGAGGCAGAACCGGAGTGCCTGTTTGACGGCGCCATCCACGCCAACGAACCGGTCGGCACCTCGACAGTCATCATGTTCGCCGAGCACCTGCTGGGCGGATACGGCGAGGATTCACTCGCTACGTGGCTGCTCGACAACCGCCAAGTCTATGTCGCGCCAATCCTGAACCCGGACGGCGTCATCTACAACTCCGATTCGGGTGGTGCGAGCGCGAACTGGCGCAAGAACAGGCACCCGTATCCGCCCGGCGACGGCGTCGACCTGAATCGCAACTTCGGCTATAAGTGGGGGTTCGACGACCAAGGCTCCTCGCCCAACCCGAGGAACTGGAACTACCGCGGACCGGCGCCGTTTAGCGAGCCGGAGGCGCAGGCAGTACGTGACTTCGTGCTCGATCGCCGCATCCGGACGATGATCGACTTCCATATGTCCGGTCACTGGAACCTGTTCCCGTGGTGCTACGACTCAATCCGCTCACCGGAACTGCCATACCTGAACGCGATGGCGGAAACGCTGCGCTCGAATAACCATTACCCGTCACACAAGACCGGGCAGTGCGCATGGAAGCTCTATGAGTGCAACGGCGTGATGATTGACTGGTATCACACCGACAGTGGCGGTAAGTTCCCGACCCAGTCGTTCGTGCTCGAGACAGGCGACGACATGTGGGTCTACTGGAACGATTCGGCCGGTCTCCGCCATGAGTGCGAGCTCAACATCCCGAACCTGTACTATCTCACGCGCGCTGCCGGTGCGTGGTTCAGCCCGTACCGCATCGGGGTCGTCGACACCGCCCACGGCAACGGCAACCGCCGGCTCGATCCGGGCGAGGTCGCCGATGTCTGGTGCGCCATCCGGAACCAGGCGGTTCATCCTGCGGACTCGGCCTACGCAATGGAGGCGGTACTTCGCTCCCGTCACTCGGACGTCTGCGTCTTGGATTCAACTTGGAGCCCACCCTCGGCCGGGCGGCAGGAGCAGGTCAACAACATCCCCGAACCGTTCTTGGTCGACGTGAACCCTGGAGCCGAACCGGGTGACACAGTCAGGCTGGAATTGGCGCTGCAGTTCACCGCTGACGGGCAGGAGTATACCCAGCAGGTACCGTTCGAACTGATCCTTGGCCGAAGCAGCACGGTAGCCGAGGACTCGGTCAGTGGGTTCCCGCCGCCTGTCCTCGCAACCCTGCTCGCGGGCAGGACCTTGACTTGCCCGACGCACGCCAGACTCATCGACGTCACCGGCCGGCGGGTAGCGCGGTTCGTCCCGGGCGAGAACGACATCGGGCATCTAAGCCCAGGCGTCTACTTCGTGACCGGTGCGGACCGGTCAGACCGTCACCGGCTGGTCCTGACCAGGTAGCTTCTCGGATTCAGACTACGGCCCGCCGGTAACTCCGGCGGCCGTTTCCGTTGCATCTCGCCTGTGGTGTGGTAGCGGCCCACACCAACCGGCTACCTGGTACTAGTCGTACTCGCCCTCATCGTCTTCCTCTTCGGCGGGCTGACGGCGCGGGGGACGGAAGTTGTTGAAATTGTAGCTGACGTTCAGCATCACGACCGGTGACTTACGCCGGAACACCATGTGACTGTAGAACTCTTCGCCCCCGGACGTGAACTCATGCACGCCGGTGCTGAGCACGTCCCGCACCTGGAGTGTCACCGACAGGCTGCGGTTGAAGAATTCCTGCTTCACGGCGACGTCGGTCATCGGGAAACCCGCCAGTTCGCCCTGGGCCGAAACCGACGAGCTGGTGTAGCTGCCGTTGACCTGGAACCGGGTCCCGGTCGGGAGCTTGAATTCGTTACCGAACCTGGCCCGCCAGTTGAAACTCGTTCGCTCGAAGTCACTGCCGTCGAGCGTTCCCTCCACCCGGTAGTCGTATGCGGTGCCGGTCAGGTTGACGGTCCACCACCCGAACGGGCTGTAGCTGAACGCGACCTCGGTCCCGAGCGCGTAGTCGGTGCCGACGTTCTCGAAGGAGTGCAGGATGACGTTCGGTGCGTAGACCGACCGGACGCGTTCGATCTTGTCGTGGACGACCCGGTAGTAGGCTTCGGCCGACAGCATGTTCGGGCCGAACGGCAACTGGTACGACGCTTCGTACGAGTCGATATACTCGGGCTTCAGCGCCGGGTTGCCCTGGCGGACGTTGTAGGCGTCGGACCACGTGGGGAACGGTTCAAGGTACCACCAGCGTGGACGCTGGGTCCGGCGGGTGTAGCTGGCCATCACCTGCTGCGATGCCGGGAGCTGGTAGGTCAGGTGCAGGGTCGGAAAGTAGTCCACGCGGTCAATCGTGAACACCGAATCCTCACCCAGCAGCTCGATTGCGCGGTCGGTATACTCGCCGCGCAGCCCGGCCTGGAACCCGAAGTCATCGATGCCGCCCGAGTAGAGCGCGTAGAGCGAGTGGATGTTGCGGGTGTAATCGGTCGAGTGGCTGTCCCCGGACCTGAGCTCATAACTGTCACTTGCCGGGCTGTACTCATACGCCTTGCTGGTATCTCCCGACCACCGCAACTGACTCTGGTACCCGGCTTCGAGCTTGTCCGTCTTGCGGAGCG